>CAIMUP010000110.1 GCA_903844645.1 uncultured Bacteroidota bacterium | reverse complement strand
TTAGGAGAATGTTGGCAATGTTTAGGAGAATGTTGGCAATGTTTAAGAGAATGTTGGCAATGTTTAGGAGAATGTTGGCAATGTTTAGGAGAATGTTGGCAATGTTTAGGAGAATGTTGGCAATGTTTAGAAGAATCTTGGCAGTGATTAGGAGAATACAGGCAATGTATACTGGATTCCCGACAGGTATTTTTTATTCCTGTTGGGTATAATCCTAATGGTATATTTAGGAACTTGTTACTATAAAATGAAACTTAAATAGAATAGACCTTACAGGAATGAAAAATACCTGTCAGGTCTTTTGGTCAAATACTCCTCTGCGATTTTTAATATACGAATCTGCATAAAGTTCTTTTACATCATCAGATACTTTTTTCGGATGGTATGGTTTCTTGTGATACAACTCGTAAAACTGTCCCCACTCAAGCCCACACATTTCACTCTCAACATCGGTAAATACACCAGATGCCCAATCAATCACAGTATTGAAATAAGTTTTTAATTCAGAAATGTTATGGTCCTTTCTGTGTAAGCTCATATAATTGTCAATGTTGCCTTTGCTAATCCAATCAAGAGCACATTCCAAAAAATCCTGCCTGTCCGCAAACCTCTTATATATGCCTTCCACTTTTGAATATTGGAATTCCTGCTGTTACTAAATTCCTCCTTTGCCAATTCACAAAAGGACCAGAATAAAGAGCATTGTTTAACTCCTGTTGATTAAGCGGAACACCAGCTATGTTGATGGTCTTGAACCACTCCTTTATTTCTGGTTCTTCTCCTTCACATTCGTAAATCGTAAGTTCTGTTTCTAAAATCTTCGTTTGCAAGGTCGTTGCAATACCACTGAAATATTGCTCCATTCCATTTTCATCTTTGACTGCAAATTTGTTGGTTATATATCTTCCTAAACTTTTGGGATGAATCCTGACGGCTGCCCCCTGCTGCCGTAAGGTTTCATTCCTGTGAAAATATTAATAACGGGCAACCTTACAGCAGAAGGGGGCAGGTGTCAGGATGCTTGGTCATTAATGATGTGATAAAATTAAAGATTCTATGAAACGATCCGAAATTTCGTGCGGTCAAGCACATTAGTTTTCTAAGAAAATTGTTTTTTGATTGTTTAAGTTAAAATATAGTTATTTAAACAAAAATGTATAAATATATTTGTTCATGTAATTTTGTTTAAGTAAATTTGCGGCGTCTTAAACAAAAAATATGTTCACTATATCACAATTGCAACTGTTTTCAGGTATCAAAGCCCATACAATTCGTATTTGGGAACAGCGATATAACGCTTTAACTCCGAATCGTTCGGAGGGCAATACTAGGTATTATGACAATTCTCAATTGAGGCGATTGTTAAATATAGTTAGCTTGATGAATGCTGATTATAAAGTTTCTCAATTATGCGTGATGACAGATGAAGAGCTCTTTGATATATTGGAAAAGCAATTGGATAGTACTATAGTTACTGAGGATGGAAATGAATACTTCATCTCTCAATTAATTGCTTCAGGTGTGAGTTTTGATGAAGTTCACTTCGATAAAATATTTTCGAATTGTATGCTGCGATTAGGAGTAAGAGATTGCTATTTGAAGATTATATATCCGATGCTTAATAGAATTGGTATGATGTGGGCAAATAATACTATGTCGCCGGTTCAAGAGCACTTTATAAGTAATATAATAAGACAGAAATTATATACCGCCATTGATTCGTTGCCTCCTTCAAAAAATTCAAATGAGACATGGTTGTTATTTCTACCGGAAAATGAATTCCATGACATAGGATTACTCTTTGCTTCCTATATTATTCGACAAGCAGGAAAAAAGGTTGTGTACCTTGGAAATAGTGTGCCTTATGAAACAATTGCAATAGCCGTTGATGAAATCCAGCCTACAGATTTGCTGCTATTTTTGGTGCATAACGACAGCCCTGAATATTCACAAATGTATTTGGATACGTTGAATAATGGATTTAGTAAAATTAATGTTCATATAGCAGGGAATGAGAAATTAATAAGTCAGTTAAAGTTGAAGAAAAACTGCAAATGGATTAAGTCGGTTGAAGATTTGGAAGCAATGATAGCTTAGCAAAAATTTAATAATTCGAAACAAACAGGATGTCAAATATAGCTATCATAGGATCAGGATTTTCAGGGATAAGTGCTGCTGCATATTTATCTGCCGCCGGTCATGAGGTTCATGTTTTTGAAAAGAATTCTCAAGCTGGTGGACGAGCAAGGAATTTTAAAACTGATAATGGATATTTATTCGACATGGGTCCTAGTTGGTATTGGATGCCTGGTGTTTTCGAGAAGTTCTTTAATGATTTTGGCTATAAAGTTTCTGATTTTTATGAATTGAAACTGTTGGATCCTTCCTTTGATGTAGTCTTTGAAAACAATGAAACCATGCATGTTCCAGAAAATTACGAGGCCCTAGGTAAACTCTTTGAATCCATTGAAAAAGGGAGTTCAAGAAAATTGAATGCCTTTATGAAAGAAGCAGAATATAAATATAAAACCGGCATCGAGAACTTGATATATAAACCAGGGCTCTCGCTTTCAGAATTTGCTGATATGGATTTAATAAAAGGAATGTTTCGATTGCAGGTTTTCTCTTCTTTCAGTAAACATGTCAGGAAGTTTTTTACAAATCCTAAATTGATTGCATTGATGGAATTCCCTGTTTTGTTTCTTGGTGCAATGCCTCAAGACACGCCAGCACTCTATAGTCTTATGAATTATGCAGGTTTGAAATTGGGGACTTGGTATCCGATGGGAGGCTTTGGAAAAGTCATTGATGGCATGATAGAAGTTGCTAAGAATAAAGGAACAACTTTTCATCTTAATGCCAATGTTGAAAAGATAATTGTTGAAAATAATCAAGCCAAAAGTATTCTTATAAATGGTGAATTATTTTCATGTGATGCAATAATTGCATCAGCAGATTATCATCATGTAGAAAGCAAGTTGTTGCAAGAGGAACATAGAAATTATGATGAAAGCTATT
>CAIMUP010000109.1 GCA_903844645.1 uncultured Bacteroidota bacterium | reverse complement strand
CTATACCAACTCGCTATCCTTTATGAATGTTTCAATAGAAAATAGTGGTTTTGGAAATGCTAACGGAGCTTGGATAGACAGTATATTTCTTTCTTTAGATTCCGTTTGGAATCCTACAAATACTATGCCCTTCACTGCCATCAATGAAAACAACTTCATTGCGCCATTCAATAGTTATAATGCTAATCTGAATTTCAATCTTTCTATGAAATCATTAGTTCCCAATACTCCTGACAGTACCTATTATTACTTCTATTATTTCGTGGATGCTTCCAATGCCATCTTTGAGAATACCGATGAAGGAAATAATATTTTCCGTAGCAATCCAGTATTGATTATTAATCGCCATGTTGATCATATCGTTCAGAGTGTTCAATGTGCTGATACTATTTACTCTGCTCGTAATGCTGCAATCCAGTGGTGTGTGAAGAACCAGGGTGAGAACGCATATACTTACAATAGTACCGATCCGAATCAATCCTTTTGGTACGATGCTTTGGTGTTTTCGCAGGATACGATCCTTGATTACAGCGATATGTTTATTCACAGCTATATTTCAGCGACAGAATTAGATTCCAATCAAAGCTATTTCCAAAATAAAATCTTTACTGTCCCAGGTAATCTATCAGGCGATTATTACGCTTTTATTTATTCTGATTATACAGGCAATATCATTAGTGAAAAGATTACTTCCAATAATTTTAATCTCCTTCGCGATGGGAATGGAAATCCTCATCCTATTCATATTATTCAAACTCCACTCCCGGACTTACAGATAACAGAATTAGTTGCTCCAAATACCGCACTGGCTGGGCAACCCGTTACAATTAAATTCACTATTAAGAACAATGGGGTAGGACCTACATTTCCTAATTCATGGAACGATGCTTTCTATCTTTCAACGGATAATACTTTGAGTAATGATGACATCCTTTTGAGTTTGCAACATCGAAATGCGGTTTTGAATGTAGGTGATTCTTATACCGATAGCGTTCAAATTACTGTCCCTATTAATGCCAATGGAAATTATTTCTTGTTGATGGTAACAGATGTCAATGATGGCATCATAGAATCGAATGAAACAAATAATACCCGCACAAATTTTATCACCATTACCCAACCGCCACCGTCCGATCTGATAGTTTCTTCTATTACGATTCCTGATTCTGCTATTGCTGGATTGCCTGTTACTATCAACTGGACTTTGAAGAATATCGGCATCAATCCTGCTACCGGCTTGGTGAAAGATGGTGTTTATTTTTCTAATGATTCCATTTGGGATGTGAACGACCCTTTGATAGGAACTGTCAGTGGAAATATCAATATTGCTCCATCTGCACAACTTAACCGTTCCTTGACAACCGTGTTGAATAATGTCTCTATCGGGTATCATTATGTCATTATCAAAACAGATTTACTGAATAATGTCTTTGAATCAAATGATACAAATAATACGACCGTTTCGACCGACAGTGTGTTTGTAAATGTGAGGCTGCTTCCTTTAAATACCGTAATGATTGATACATTAACTAATAATTCTTTCCGCTATTATCGTGTGGAAATTGACAACAGCCTTATCGGGAAAACATTGCTGATTTCATTGACCGGAGATTCTTTGTTTGCTTCTAACGAATTGTATGTAAGTCGTAATCAACTCCCGACCCGTTCGGTTTTCGATTTCGGCTTCAGTAATCTTAATTATGGCAATCAAAGAATCGTCATCCCATCTATTTCTCAAGGAACTTATTTCATTACTTCTTTCGGAAATGATTTCTTTAATTCCTTCCAAAGGGTGAACCTATTCGCTTCAATTTTGCCTTTTGAAATCATCGCTGTTGATGGTACACATGGAGGAAATACGGGAAACGTTACAGTAAGAATTTCCGGTTCTAACTTTGATGCCAACATGACGGCGCGATTACATATCGCCTCCAATGCCAATGATATTATCGCCGCAGGAATTCAATTTGTAAATTCAACGGAAGTCTTTGCGACCTTTAATTTATTGAATCAGCCGATAGGGTTGTATGATGTCATTCTTCAAAAAACCGATAGCAGCACTGCAACTTTGAATAACGGATTTACCATCGAACCCGGAAATTCGGGAGGGTTTTTTGTCGGCGGAAATTCCAATACCGGCATGATCGGCAATCCGAATCTGCCTGGCTGTAATCCCGGAACGGCTGCCGGCATCAATCAACAATTGCAATTAATAATGAATATGCCTGCGCGCGTCGGTATTGGAAATATATTCCCGATTACCATCGTCTTTGGGAATGGAGGAAATGTGGATATTCCGGTGCCGACCCGTTTTATTGTCAGCGAAGATTCCGTTCCGGTGGCTCTTTCGATTCCTGATCTTGCCAATAATTCCCAGCAGATTTATCTTGAATTCCGCGAGCAAAACGGTCCTGCCAATGTGTTGAGAGCGGGCGCGACGGGAACAATTACGATTTATAGTAAGGGAATTGGGGCGGCGCATGCCATCAAGAATTTCTCTTTGAGATAAGATTTAAAAGGGTTTATAAGGAAAATTATGACCAACATGATAGCAAATAGTATCACTAAAACCTGTTTTCAGACCTTTGAAAACTTAAAAAAAAGTTGTTTGGGCAACTCCTCCCCAAGCTTGGGCAACTCTTCCCCAAGGTTGGGCAACTTCTCCCCAAGGTTGGGCAACTCTTCCCCAAGGTTGGGCAACTCTTCCCCAAGGTTGGGCAACTTCTCCCCAAGGTTGGGTAACTCTTCCCCAAGGTTGGGCAACTCCTCCCCAAACAGCAATTTCATTCATTATTAGGCTTAATCCAATAATGACAAGTATAATTCCCATTAATTCCAGCTTCCAAATCCATATATCCTTTAATACAAACAATAATTAGTCATGATAAAAAAAATAACCATTACCGTATTTGTTTTCCTGAACAGCATTCTGTTCATTAATAATTGCATTGCCCAGAATTTCAACCAAAGCAGTGTGAAATGTCCCTACGGCGTGAACGTGAATTCCTTTAACGGGAATATGAGTCTGCAACGGAATGATTTGTTCATTGCCGGGAGGAAATTTAGCCTCGATATGACGTTTTATTACAACAGTTTTGATTTTAAAACCAATGCCGGATATGGCAATGGCTGGAGGTTTCAGGATTTAATGAAATATAACCCCGTCAGTGGTGGAATTGATATTACCAATGCCGATGGTCGGACGGATCATTATGCCGGAGACAGCACCTCGAATCACTTCGCCGCTCCTGCCGGAGTATTTGATAGTCTTTCGAAATATCAGACGGGGAAATTTGTTTTGATTACAAAGAATAAGATGAAATACTTTTTTGATAATGCACAACATAAACGCCTGACAAGAATCGAGGAGCCGAATGGAAACTTCTTGAGTTTTAATTATACCGACAGTCTGGTTTCCTCCATCGCCGATGCCGCAGGAAGAACGCTTCAAATGACTTATTCGGCAGGGAAATTAGTTACCTTGACGGATGCTATCGGCTCGCCAATCCGCGTTATTCATTATGTTTATGATGGTTATGGAAACCTGACTGAAGTAACCGATCCTACAGGTGCGAAGATTAAATATGCTTATGTCCTGAATGGTCCGATGAATACCATGACGGATAAAAATGGTAATACAGTGGATGTTATTTATCAATCGAATTTTGCCGTTCAGGAAGTCATAACCTGCATCACCGACCAACGGTTTTCTTACAATACGACTGCGAAAACCACCAATCTTGTAGAGACCGTTGCGAGCGGTAATCAGGTTTCAACTTTTGTCTATGATGCGAATGGAAACTTGATAAAGAAAACAGGAAATTGCTGTGGTTACAATGTTTCGTTTGCATACAACAACAGCAATGAAATAACACAATTCACCGATGCCAATGCCAATGTTACGAATTATACTTATGACAGCAAAGGCAACCTGCTCTCGAAGAAGGATCCATTGGGGAATTTCTCGCGATATACTTACGAACCTACTTTCAACAGAGTAACTTCTTATACCGATAAAAATGGGAATATCACATCCTACACTTATGATAACAAGGGCAACATTACCCTGGCTAATTACCCGATGGGCATTACCCGATCCTTCACCTATAGTCCCAACGGTGATATGGCAAGCAGCACCGATGGCAATGGGAATGTTTGTAATTATACCTATGATACTTATGGCAACGTGACGGGTATTAACAAGCCTCTTGGAGTGAATATAGAATTGACTTATGACAATAAAAGCCGTAGAGCTACAACCACTGATCCAAGAGGAAATACTACAGCTTTTGCTTATGATAATTTGGATAGATTAACGGCTGTTACCGATGCCTTGAATCATAACAACTCCTTTGCTTATGATGCTAATGGAAATATCACCAGCATTACTGATAGAGACAATCATATCACAAGTGTAAATTATGATGCTCTGAACAGACCGATTACCATTACCGATGCTTTAAGTCACCCATCTCACTTGGTTTTTGATGCACAAAGTAACCTCCTTGCTTTTACTGATGCGAATGGAAACACGACGCATTATGCTTATGATAACCTCAACAGGTTAATCAGAAACTCCAATGCCTTGAATGAAATTACAGCATACAGTTATGATGGAAAGGGGAAGCTTATTTCCTTTAGTCTGCCCAATGGAAATGTCTATAATATTACCTATGATCAATTGAGCAGACCAAAGCAGGTCAGCGATAATATCGGGAGTTATTATTCCTATACATACGACAATATGAACAATCTTTTGAGTATCACCGATGCGAATGGTAATACGAAGAACTTCAACTATGATGCCTTGAACAGAAGGATTGGTATTACTGATGCCTTGGGTCATTCCTCTGCAATTAATTACGACAATGACTTTAATATTACAAGCTTCCGCGATTTTAATAACAAGCTAAAGACCTTTTCTTACGATGCCCTAAACCGTAGAACTTCTTATACCGATGCACTTGGTAATGCAACCAATTTTGTTTATGATCTTGCAGGAAATCTGACTTCTGTTACCGATGCTAATCACAATGCGACTTCTTATATTTATGATGCCCTCAATCGCCATACTCAAGTAACTTTTGCTGATAATACCACTAACATCCTTAACTGGGATGCTAAAGGAAACCTGCTTAATTACACGGATAACAACGGTGCCATTACGACCTATTCTTATGATGCCGATGACCGTCTTCTCCAGAAGAGCTACCCGAATTCAAACAATGATGTTTTTACTTATGATGCAGGTGGAAGAATCCTTTTAGCAATAAATAATGATGCCATTGTTGCTATGACTTATGACGCCGCAAACAGAATTGCTTCCGAAACTCTGAATGGCAAGACAACTGCTTATTCCTACAATATTCCCGGTAATACCAGAACCACTCTTTATCCAGGAGGCAGAACCATTACCCATAGTTTTGATGCAAGAAACAGGTTGAACTCCATTAATGAAAACAACAACCCTATCGCTACATTCACTTATGACAATGCCAACAGGATGCTTTCAAAAAACTATCCGGCGAACAATACTTCCACGACTTATTCCTACGATGCCAACAACAGGATCATTGCGATGCTTACCAATCCAGGCACCAAGTTCAATTCAAGGTATGCTTATGACAACAATGGAAATAAATTATCTGAAAACAAACTGCATCGCCCTGACCAAAGTGAACAATACGGCTATGATGACGAAATGAGATTAACAGAATTCAAATCAGGAACTATGGCTGGCAATTCTATTCCTTCGCCGCTTCATGAGGACGATTTCAATTATGATCCGCTTGGCAACCGAACATCGGTTGTGGAGGATGCCCTCACTACTACATACGCCGACAATAGCATGAATGAATACACAACTGTCAGTGGCATTACTGCGACGACTTTGCATTATGACAACAACGGCAATGTAACAGATGATGGCACTTTCACTTACTCTTATGATATCAATAATCACCTTACTTCTGTGAATAATGGTGTCGTTTCAAGTTATAAATACGATGCCTTGGGCAGGAGAATCCAGAAGACGGTTGGCACCCACACCACCGATTTTATTTATTCAGGGAATAATGAAATAGAAAACCGCGACAGTGCTGGCAATGTTATCGCCTCCTTTGTGTTTGGGTCGAGGATAGATGATATTATCTCTGCAAGAATCAACAACAATGATTTCTTCTATTATAAAAACGCTCTTGGTTCGGTCAATGCCATTGCCAATAGTGCCGGCAACATTGTGGAACGTTACGAATACGACCCATTCGGGAAAGTCAATTATTTTGATGGTAACTACAATCCCACTACTTCCTCCCAAATAGGCAACGACATTCTATACACCGGCAGAACAATGGATAATGAAATCAACAAATACTACTACCGCGCCAGAGAATACGATGAAACCAATGGACGCTTTGAACAACGCGACCCTTTAAAATATTTTAGTGGTGATATGAATCTTTATTCTTATGTCAAGGATAAGCCGACAAGGTTTATTGATCCGTTTGGAGCCGATCAATTAACACCTGAGATAAGAACAGATATAATAAACGCTGCTAAAAATGACCCAGCATTTTCAAATGCTTTAAATGAAGGACCTTTGACAGATTTATTGCATTTATTTGGCGAATATGCAGGAACGGTAAGAAATTTTTCATATGGATCTATTGGTTTAATAACACAAACAGTGATTAATGCACCTGGTGATGTTATTTGGGCTTTAGATTTAGATTGGTTAAATGAAGGTTCAAAAGTAAGCGATGTTGATATTATTGACAAAAGCATGTTGGGAAAGTTGGAGGATATTACAGGGATACACGAACACGATTGTAACCCAATTGCGACAACTGCTAAAAGCGCAATAGAAAAGGCTTTAGCGAATAACCCAAATATTAAAGTTAAGGATGCTGAAAGAGGAACGGATCCTAGTGGAGTAGATCATCATGCTGTTGAAGTTGATATTGGAAATGATAAATATATATTCGATTGGCATCATACTTTAGATAAAGATAATCCAGCAATTTATAATTTTGATGATTGGCAATCTGGAAATGAGAATAATTCATTATTAAAAGACCCCTACCCATTCCTTTATTTATATTAATCAATGAACCCAATTTTCACAATAAACCTCCCCGCTTCCTTCCTTCCTTTGGTAAACAGAACGAGTTTTTATACTATGGATATTGTTTATTTTCTGTTTTCAGAAAACGTATTTCGGGGACTCCCGAATGATACTCGGGAGTCCCCGAACGATACCCGGAGTCTCCCGAATGATTCTCGGAGTCTCCCGAACGATACTCGGAGACTCCCGAATGATACTCGGAGACTCCCGAACGATACTCGGGGACTCCCGAACGATACTCGGGGACTCCCGAACGATACTCGGGGACTCCCGAACGATACTCGGGGACTCCCGAATGATACCCGGGGACTCCCGAATGCTACTCGGAAGACATCCCAGCGTCTTTTTAAGAATTAAATTAATTGGAACAACGTATTAAACAATACAGATATGAAATCAATACAAAACTTAAAACTTACTACAGTCATTCTTTTTTTGATGGGAATGCTGATTTTCTCCAATTCTTTTGGGCAAATGTGTTTACCGCATTCTCCAGGTCCTCAAAAACCCGGCAATCCCAATGATCCTAATAATCCGAAAGGTCATACCGAACTTATCGGGGCGCATGACCCAAACCAAATCGTTGGTCCTGCCGGTTTTGGCGTAGCAAGATATGTCGCCAAAAGGGATGCCGTCGGCTATGAAATAGAATTCGAGAACGATGCCCATGCTGCCTCGGCTCCTGCCCAGAAAATAATCGTTACCTATTCCATCGGGGCGCATCAGAATATTAATTCTATTCAGCTTGGCGATTTTGGAATTAATTCTTCCGTCTTTCACATCCCGGCAAACAGTATTACTTATAGCACCCGGTTGAATTTGATTGATTCCTTAGGCTTGTTTGTTGATGTTACAGCTGGTGCCGATGTAGTCAATCATCAATTGTTTTGGATCTTCCAATCCATTGATCCGAATACGGGTTTGCCTCCGGCTAATCCTTTGATTGGATTTCTGCCTGTTAAGGATACTGCCGGCAATCAATCCAATCACCAGCGAGGCGTGGGCTTCGTGACATTTTCTATCAAGCCCCAAGCCAATACTGCGACATCTGATACCATGCAGGCACAAGCAAATATCGTCTTTGATATTAATGACCCCGTTGCCACCAATGTTGAGGTGCATACCATTGATGCGCTGCCGCCTACGAGCCATGTTTCTTCATCAGCCATTACGAATAATACCATCACGCTTTATCCGAACGCGATTGATGATAATGGAGGCTGTGGAGTGCGGAGTTATGATTTATTCGTTGCCCAGGACAGTGCAAATTTTATCAATTATATTAGTAATGCTACCGATTCGGCTATT
>CAIMUP010000108.1 GCA_903844645.1 uncultured Bacteroidota bacterium | reverse complement strand
TATTATTAATAAATTAAATAATATCAATTATATAATTAAATTAGCAAAATACTGTTTAATAAAAGTATGTTTATATTATAAAATATAAAATCACTCCTTTTTGAATCCCTCCAAAAAGAGGGGTAAAAAATTTTTGGTGCTGAATGTAGACTAATTTTTCGTCTTTCAGATCCATCATAAAAAAGATGATTTAGGGGATAAAAACGGTGATTTTACTCCTCGCTTTCCAACTTTCGTTTTTTCATTTTTCGGCTCCCTTCGTACAATTCAAACTTCATAAAACGGCATTCCAAAGCTCCGTTATAAACCGTAAACTTCTTGGAAGGATGCAAGCCGATATTTTTAGCCGCTTCAGGATTAGAAGTAATAAGCCATGCGACATATCCAGGGAATTTAGACTTTAATCTGTTGCCGATGCTGGTGTATAATTCGTTCACATCATTCTCCTGCAAACGCTCGCCATAAGGTGGATTGAAGAACACCGTTCCGCCACCTGTCGGAGGAATATATTGGTCAAATGGGATACATTCAACCGCGATTTCATGCCCTAATTTAGCGTTCTCCAGACTCTCGCGAGCGACCTCAACAGCCTCTTTGGAAATATCCGAACCAATGATCAAAGTATTCAGCCGATGATGGCGTTTTGTATAAGATTCATCCACAATATCCGTCCATAATTTCCTGTCAAAATCCCTCCACTTTTCAAACGCAAATTGCTTTCGAAAGATACCAGGAGGAATGTTCTTAGCAATCAAACCCGCCTCCACCAGAAACGTGCCTGAACCACACATAGGATCAATAAAAGGCGTGCGTTTATCCCACCCTGAAAGTAAAATCAAACCCGCAGCAAGTACCTCGCTGATAGGTGCTTCCATCTCTGTCTTGGGGCGATAACCACGCTTGTGCAAAGACTCTCCCGAACTGTTAATCGAGACCGTACAAACGTCCTTAGATATGCGGACATGCAGGCGTAAATCAGGATTCACGGTATCCACATTCGGACGCTTATCGTACTTGCTGCGGAACTGATCGCAGATAGCATCTTTGGTCTTCAATGCAACATATTTCGAGTGATTCATCGTGGAAGAAAACACCACGCCATCTATTGAAAAAGTATCCTCTACCGACATGTATTTCTCCCAATTGGTAGCAGCAATTTCTTCATACAAAGCATCCTCATCCGGGCAATCAAATTCGACTATCGGCTTGAGAACTTTGATCGCAGTCCGGCAATAAAGATTCGCCTTATACAACACCGCCCTGTCACCCTCAAAATACACCGCTCTCGAACCCAAGGTGATGTTTTCTGCACCCAAATTACTCAACTCTTCAGCCAACACTTCCTCCAAGCCAAACAAGGTCGTCGCCACGAATTCTTCTTTCTTAATCTTATTCTCTTTGAATCTTTTTTCTTGCATAATATATCTGTTGTTTAGATGGCAAAATTAGCTTTTTTGCAAAAAAGCTAACTTTGCCCCTGCAAGATAGTACATGGCATCCAAGACTTCATTTACCGATTACGAATTAGTAAGAGCGATTCACCTCGACAACAAGGAGGTTTTGGATTATTTATTTGAGACAAATTATGTTGAAATTCGCAAGTTTATTTCTGATAATGGAGGAACGGATGCACAAGCCGCAAATGCCTTGCAGCAAGCCATTGTAGAGCTTTGGTATCATATCAATCATCAGCATTTCAAACCTGAAAAAGATTTGAAGACTTATCTTTTTAATCTCGTAAAACAAAGCTGGGGTAAGGATAAAAATGAAAATGCTTTCTATAATTCCCTGACCGATTCGGGGAATAAATTGTATGATTTGAATGTGGTTTCTAATTGCGTTGGAATTCTCGAACCTCAACAAAGAAATCTGCTATGTTATCATTATTTCGAGGGATATGATTTGCCGAGAATGGCGGTTATTCTGAATCTTGAAGATAAAAATCTTGCCGAGTTCAAGTTTAATGAAGCAAAAAAGCAACTCCAGGCTTTATTACAAATTCGTTATCCAGAAATTGAAAAGGAAAAGGATTTGGAAAAGGTTATTTCCAGCGGGGTTAGTGCTTATCGTTACAAGGAATTGATGAGTTTCATGAAGGATAATGCCGTGGTTCCAACGGAGGAGAAATCCATTAATCTTGCATGGGTTTTAGTGATAGTTATTGTATTGATTGTTGGCGGTGTTGGTACTTGGATTTACAGTAATAATTTTTCTTTTGGGGATAAAGAAAAGAAGGAGAATATCAATGTTCCAAAAGCCGATACTTTGGATGAAGCTGCAAAGAAAAATATCCCCAAAGAAAAGGATATTAAAACTCAACAAAAGAGAATTAACCAAACCATCAAGGATATTGATTCGATGGAATATGCTACGATGGATACCGGCAAAGTGATGGATGAAGATGTGCAGATTCCAAAAGGAAAAATTCAGCAGGTGAACTCGAAAGGTGACATTGTTATTAAAGAAATTTTGGACACCGCTGGCAATGGTGATATCGTAGTGCGTAAGGATGAATTATTATTCACCATGTATTGCAAGGTGCTTGAGAAATCAGGGGCTTGGGACACGCTTGGTGATGAGAAAAGTAAAGATAATGCATCCTCTACCAGCAAAACTGCCGAGTTATTAAATCCTCAAGCGAAGCTTCCGAAGGAGGAACAAAAGATAAAAGTTTACCAGGTGGAACTTTGGAAATCACCGGTGAATTACAAGGGTTACAAGATGCAGAAAAATAAGATCATCATCTATGGAATTGAAGATACCGAGCAGATAGAATTGGTGAGCTTTGATGAAACGATTTATCTCCATACCGGACCGAATTTCTATATGCTGATTCCGAGTATTGACTTCCGGTCTTTCGTGAAATTAAAAGACAAAGCTATTCTACATGAACTGACGAAATGAAACTACCATTGATACCATTTTGTAAATATCACGGCACCGGAAACGACTTTATCCTGATTGATAATCGTAAAGAAATCTTCGCGCCCAACAAGGACATCATCAAGCAATTATGCGATCGCAGATTCGGCATTGGTGCTGATGGATTAATATTATTAAGCAAGAAAGAAGGGGAATCATTGGAGATGATTTATTTCAACTCCGATGGCAACGAAAGCACTATGTGTGGCAATGGCGGACGATGCTTTGTTGCTTATGCAAAACGCTTGGGATTGATCACTAAAGCCACCACTTTCAAAGCTATTGATGGCTTTCATTCTGCAACAATTATTCAGGATGGGAAGATTGACAGGAAACAAACGGTCATGAATGTTAAGTTGGGGATGATGAATGTGAAGGATATTGAGCAAAACGGTGACTTTATTTTTATGAATACCGGATCGCCACATTATGTCGTGAAAGTGCCTGATGTTAGTACGATTAACGTCGTTGAAGAGGGCAGGAAAATTCGTTATAACGAACGTTTTAAAGCCAAAGGAACCAACGTAAATTTCATACAAGTAAAAGGCGATACGCTCCTCGTTCGGACTTATGAACGCGGTGTGGAAGATGAAACATTATCCTGTGGTACTGGTGTTACGGCAGCGGCACTGGCAGCGGATTACTGGGACTTATTCAACATAAAAGGTATTCAAAAAATCAGCACTCCCGGTGGCGAACTTAAAGTTCATTACAAGCGAGTGGGGAATAACTTTGAGCATGTTTTTTTGGAGGGGAATGCGACTTTTGTATTCGAAGGGGTTGTTGAGGTATAACACGGAAGCGGAATTCGTGGCTTAATAATCTTCTATTCCTTTTTATCTTTAATCCAAGGGATTAAGGAAAAAATTCTGCACTTATATAATACGATTTGATGATAGAGAGATTGGATTGTATGGATGGAATATTGGATTGTAGGGTTCACATTTGCGATTGAGCGGTTAGAAAATGTGATTCATCGGTTAGAAAATGCGATTCGGCGGTTAGAAAATATGATTCATCGGTTAGAAAATATGATTCATCGGTTAGAAAATGCGATTGAGCGGTTAGAAAATGCGATTCATCGGTATTTTACGTGTAGAATTCTTGGGGAAGGGGGATTTTATTAGCCCAAAAAATGGAAATCTATCCGCTTCCAAAAGGGAAAATTCTCTTCTGATGAAGTGGGATTGATTGTTTAATAAATTTTATGGTAGATTTGCGCCCTAAACAAAATCATGGCTAAACAGAATAAACTTTATTATGGAGACAATCTTGAAGTATTAAGGAAATATATCAAGGATGAAAGTATTGATCTTTGCTACATAGACCCTCCTTTTAATTCCAAAAGAAATTACAACCAAATCTATAACAACATAGGTCAGGAGGATAAGGCACAAGCACAGGCTTTTATGGATACATAGACTTGGGATGAGAATGCTGATCAAGGTTATGAGGAAATTGTAACAAATTATAATGGTGTCTTTACAAGACAAAATACAGAATTAATTATTGGTTTAATAAAGGTATTAGGCAAAGGAAGTTTAATGGCATATTTAATAAGTATGACTTTGCGAATAGGAGAAATTCATCGTGTATTAAAACCTACTGGAAGTTTTTATTTGCATTGTGATCCTACCGCAAGCCATTACTTGAAGATAATTATTGATGCTATTTTTTGTGCTAAAGGAGGAGATTTCAGAAACGAAATTGCATGGTGTTATAGAAAATGGTCGATACAGTCAAATCAGTTTGTAAGAAATCATGATGTAATTCTTTTTTATACGAAGTCAAATAAAAGCACATTCAATATTCAATTTGTTGAACCAGGTGCAGGAACTATGAAGAGATGGAAAGGAAAAAAACACAAACGATTAATGATTGATGGTGTTGAAAAAACTGTTGAAGTAGATGAGCCTATTGAAACAGCTGCACCTGATTGGTGGGCAATAGGAATTCTTAATGCAAATGCGAAGGAGAGATTGGGTTATCCAACTCAAAAACCCGAAGAGTTATTAGAAAGAATTATCAAAGCAAGCAGCAATGAAGGCGATGTTATTTTAGATGCTTATTGTGGCTGTGGTACTACCGTTTCTGTTGCTCAAAGACTGAATAGAAATTGGATAGGGATTGATATTACCTATCAAAGTATCTCTCTTATTTTGAAAAGACTGAATGATGGTTTTGGTAAGAAGGAAGTTGATAAAATTGAATTGAATGGCGTGCCTCAAGATATGGCAAGTGCTGTTGCCTTGGCGAATAAGAAGGAAGATAAAACAAGAAAAGAATTTGAGAAATGGGCTGTGCTTACCTACTCTGACAATCGGGCAATGATTAATGAAAAGAAAGGTGGAGATGGAGGAATAGATGGTGTTGCATATATGCTTGATAGGAATGAAAAATCAGATACGGAACATAATAAAATTATTTTTAGTGTTAAATCAAACAAGGCGTTAACTCCCTCTGTCATCAGGGATTTGAATGGAACAATAGAAAAAGAAGGAGCCGCAATGGGGTATCTGATTACCCTTTATCCTATGCCAAATTTGATAAAAGAAAGTAAACAATATGGATTTTATTATAATACCTTGCTGGATAAAAACTTCCCTAAGATAGAAGTGATTTCTGTAGAAGAAATTTTAGCTGGTAAAAGAATGTCTATCCCTGCTTCGCATAAAATATCAGTAGTTAAGGAAGCTGATGAAAGCTACGGAATACAGCCTGAACTTGAATTGTAAAAATATTCGTTGCACATATTTTTCATCATCGTCTTGTGATAGCATCCGCTTTGGCGGTGCTGCAACAAGACGATGATGAATACAATAACGATTAGGATTCATGTTTAACTAATGATTAATGTTTTTCCGATGAACACTATTATTAAGTTATCGTACAAGGTGTATCGTTTTTTATATCGAATTGAGTTTATACATTTGCGCCCTCAAAATATTTATTTATGACTACAGAAATTGTGAACAAGGAACCTAATCTGATTATTTCGGATATGGCGGAGCATTTGATTGGCTCGGAAATTATTAAGATCGCGATGGAGATCGGCGACAAAATTAAGGCGGGGGAGAAGATCGTGAACCTGACGATTGGCGATTTCAATCCGAAGATTTTTCCTATCCCCGTGGAGCTTCGTGATGAGATCATCAATGCCTACCTGGCTGGGCATACCAACTACCCTGCCGCTAATGGAATTATCGAATTGCGGAAGGCTGTTTCGACTTATCTGAAGGATAATGAGGGGCTGGATTATCATCATGATGAAGTGCTGATTGCATGTGGTGCGCGTCCGTTGATTTATGCTACTTACACCACGCTTTTGGATGAGGGTGATGGGGTAATATTTCCTGTTCCTTCGTGGAATAATAATCATTATGTGCATATCGTGAAGGGCAAGCCGATTCCTATCGAGACGCATGCTAATAATAATTTTATGCCGAATGCGGATGAGATAAAGCCGTTTATAAAAGATGCTAATTTGCTGGCATTGTGTTCGCCGCTGAATCCAACAGGGACGGTGTTTACGAGAGATGGTTTGGAGAAGATTTGTGATTTGATTTTGGAGGAGAATCATCGTCGGGGACCGAATCAGAAACCACTTTATTTGATGTATGATCAGATTTATTGGGTGCTTACTTTTGGGAATACGCATCACTACAATCCTGTTTCCATTCGTCCAGAAATGAAGGATTATACAATTTTTATTGATGGTGTTTCTAAATCATTAGCAGCGACCGGTATCCGCGTGGGCTGGGGCTTTGGACCACAACGAATCATTGATAAGATGAAAGCAATCCTTTCGCATGTAGGGTCTTGGGCACCGAAAGCAGAGCAGGAAGCATGTGCGAAATATTTGGTGAATAAACCTGCTATGAATACTTTCCTGCATGATTTCAAGGAGAAGATAGATATGCGATTAGAGGCGTTATATGATGGCTTTACTGCTATGAAGAATGAAGGATTTAAAGTGAACTCCATCGAGCCGCAAGCTGCGATATATCTTACTGTTCAATTTAATTTGATTGGGATGAAAACGGAAACAGGTGAGATACTTCATAGCACGAAAGAAGTAACGCATTACCTGCTGAATGAGGCGAAGTTGGGCATCGTTCCTTTCTATGCTTTTGGGGCTTCGGAGGATTCTACGTGGTATAGGATTTCTGTCGGGACATGTACTATGGCAGAGATTGAGGATGCTTTTGTGAGTTTGCGGAAGGCATTAACTAAGCTGTCGTAGGTTCAGATTTATTCAAAACCCCAAATCCTTATTAATGGAGCGAAGGCTGGATGCTGCGAATGCCCTCCTAAATAAAGAGTGGTTCAACGGTAATCCCCAATAATCCCCTCTGGAACCCATCGGAAACTTCCGTAGCCTTCCAAACACGTGTCTGGAACCCATCCACAGGATGAGATGACTCCCAAACACGTGTATGGAACCTATCTACAGGATGAGATGACTCCCAAACACGCGTATGGAACTTATCTACAGGATGAGATGACTCCCAAACACGCGTATGGAACCTATCTACAGGATGAGATGACTCCCAGATACGTGTACGGGAGCAGTCGGAAGGAAGGAATGCCTCCCAGACACGCGTATGGAACCTATCGGAAGGAAGGAATGCCTCCCAGACACGCGTATGGAGTTTATATATAAAAACTTTCAAAAATGCGGTTTTTGAACAATTCCTCAACGTAAGCCCATACGTTTCGGGCATTAAAATCTGGGGAAAAAGAGTCCTCGAAAAGGGAATCGAAGGAAGAATTTGGGAGAAGAGGAATAGCTTTTTTATGATGGATGTCGGTATCCGAATCCGATAAAATGCCTTTTATTCGATGAAATATCTCATAACGGCGCAGAAAAATGGAGGTAAAAACCGCGTTCGCCTCGCTTGTTAATGGAATATTCGAACCGCCAAACAACATTGTAATAGGTTACATAATCCACCCCGATTCCTGCCCCGGGCAACAGGGAATTGGTCAAAGGATTGCCGGCAGCATACAATTGATCTTGAGCATAGCCGACATCGCCAAAAGCGGTGAGATAAAGAGCCATCGGGATGGAGTTGAATTTCTCAGAAGGGATGAACGGAATATGGAAAACGCGGGGCTGAAACACCTGCCATTTAACCTCCGTTTTCAGCAGCCCGAAGTTTTGCCCATTGCTTACATACAACTCGTAACCGCGGACATAATCGGTGCCATATCCTAATGCGCTTTGCATGAAAAAGGGCTGCTGCTTTTGGATGGAATACCGACCGTTGATGCCCCCTTCGAGATAGAATTCGTCAGACAATTTCCAAAACCTCCGATAGGCTGCCCGGAGGTATGAAATGTTTAAATCCTTCTGCACAAAGCCGACATGCTGCAACATAAAACTAAAGTAATATCCCTTCAGGGGATAGATTTTTATGTCACGCATATCGCGCTCGAAGAGATAGGAAATAGCGGCATATTTCTGCACGGTCTTGGCATTCAAAAAGTAATCTTTATTGAGCTTCACGATGGTATCATTAACCTCATCGGTCTTATAATCCAAGTAAACGGTTTGGGTATTGTACAGCCCGTCGCGCTTCGTAATTCTGGCTTCGCCGAAATATTCTTTAAGGGCGACCAATGAATCGTTTTTGAAGTATATATTTTCGTTATTTTGTAACGAATAAATGATCTCGTGGTTGGTATTATACCCAACAGAAAATCCTATACCCACCTTCTGTTTCTTATTGATGTAAGGGATGTCATACTTCAATTCATACCTTTGGAAATATCCCTGCCTGATGGCTAATTGCAGGGTTTCATTGCGTCCCCTAAAGTTATTGTAGATAAGATACCCCCCATAAACAGCCCTGTGGAAGTTTTTGGTTTGCCACCACACATTGAAGTTTCGTTCATGTATTTCAAAGATAGGAACGGGCCACAAATACCAGCGTTCTTTCAGGATAATGGTGATATTAATCTCGTTGTCGTTAGCGAGAAAATAAACAATATCCACCGTGTTGAACAACGAGGTATTATAGACATTATCCTTGCTTCGCTGAAGCTCTTTTTTTAAGGAAAGAGAATCAATAATACTTCCCGTCGCGAAGGTAAGCTCTCTTAGTATAATGGAGTTTTTGGTGGTCTTGTTTCCAAAAATAAGAATATCGTTCACCTTGTATAAAACCTTGCTGGCAGAATCATTCTGGGCTACAACAGGAGAAAGAAAAATAAATAATAGGATACAAGAAACGACAATAACTTTGGAGAGAAAAGGCATGAATGCTCCTTAAATATTAAGGTAATTCATAAAGGAATCAAAGCGGTCTTGCATATCCTCATTGAACTCGCTTTCGTGGTAGGTCGCCTTCACCTGGTATTCGTACCTATTGAAGGAAGCAATGATACGGGTAAGGTCTATTTTATTAACCTTAATAATCACTTCCATCCTCGTAGAATGATGTTGAGGAGAGACATATAAACTTAAAATACTTGCGTCTTCGCTTTCCACAATCTGCGCAATCTCCGACAAAGAATAATCATTCATGTTTAATTCCAGGATAATGATTCCACCAGGGTTATCCACAGCTATCAACACTGCAAAAGATGCTATCAAATCAGGGATCGTGATCACCCCGAGGTACTGCTCTTTGACACTCAAAACAGGCATCAGAGTGAGCTGTAATCTGGTAACAATCTTAATAACTTCATAGATATGTTTATCCTCATAAATAAAAGGACGAATCAAGGAGAGGGTATGGTTTCCGATTGGCTCTTCGGGCGTGTTGAGAGCTAATATATCCTCTTCCGAAATCAATCCTAAAAAGTCTTCCTTATTGACTATCGGAAGATGGGTTACTTTGAATTCCTCCATCCAACTTAATGCCTTCAAACCTGTATCAGAAGTTTTCAGCGGGGGTATCAAATCTTTTATTAAATCTCTTGCTAACATGGTACTTTAACGAACTTGGTTCTTGATTATTTGAATAAATATAAATCCAATAGTTTAATATTGGCGGCAAACATACTAATTTTGCAGGCTTATTAACAGATCCTAAGGACAGAAATAAATTATGACAAAGCTAAGTGTAAACATCAACAAAATAGCAACCATCAGGAATGCCCGAGGCAGCACTATTCCTGATGTGATTAAAGTGGCAAGGGATTGTGAAAGGTTCGGGGCGCAAGGGATTACAGTACATCCTCGTCCTGACGAAAGGCATATTACCCGACAAGATGTTTTCGATTTACGACCCGTGGTTACGACCGAATTTAATATCGAGGGTTACCCTTCAAAAGAGTTTCTCGATTTGGTATTCGCAGTGTTACCGGAACAAGTTACTTTAGTCCCTGATAAGCCCGATGTTCTCACTTCCAATGCTGGCTGGGATACGATTACGCATCAAGATTTCTTAAAAGAAATTATCAAAGAACTTAAAGCTAAAAACATCCGTACCTCTATTTTTATTGACCCGGATACTAAGATGATTGAACGTGCGGCAAATACCGGAACGGATAGAATTGAACTCTACACCGAGTATTACGCGGCTCACTTTATCGAAAATAAAGCCAATGCCATTTCTGCTTATATTACAGCGGCAAAATGTGCTAATGAATTATGCCTTGGTATCAATGCAGGGCACGATTTGTCATTAGATAATCTTAATTATTTTGTCAAGAATATTCCTGATTTGCTGGAGGTTTCCATCGGGCATGCCTTGATTAGCGATGCACTTTATTATGGTTTGGAAAATACGATTCAGTTGTATCTTCGGCAGTTGAAATAGTTTATGAAATTATTCTTCAGAAAGTTCGGTGAGGGAGAGCCGATAATCATTCTTCACGGTGTATTTGGTTCATCCGATAATTGGCAAACGGTTGCTAAGAGATTAGCTGAAAACTATTCTGTATATGTTGTAGATGCCCGCAATCATGGGCTTTCTCCGCATGATGATGAATTCAATTACGAAGCGATGAGTGCTGATTTATTAGAATTAATGGATGACCAAACGATTATTAATCCAACCCTGATCGGTCATTCGATGGGAGGAAAAACGGTGATGACATTTGCAAGTTTGCATCCCGATAAAATCAAACAAATAGTGGTGGTAGATATTGGTCCGAAATATTATCCGGTGCATCACGAAAAGATTTTTGAAGCCTTATTTTCCATTCCTCTTAATGACCTCCTATCGCGCAATGATGCTGAAATTAAACTCGCTAAATTGATACCTGAAATTACGACTCGTCAATTTCTTTTAAAAAATCTGTACCGAACGGCGGACAACAAATTTGCCTGGCGATTTAATCTTCTTGCGCTTAGACATCACATCGGAAATATCGGCATCAGCCAATTAAATAATACTCCGTTTTCTAAACCAACTCTTTTTATTAAAGGAGAAAATTCCAATTACCTGCCCCATGACGATTGGGATTCCATTTTAATTCCGTTTCCCAAAGCCGTTTTATGCACCGTCAAAAATGCCGGACATTGGGTTCATGCCGACAATGCGGATGGTTTTTTGGAGTGTTTGGAGCAGTTTTTAAACAGGTAACCTTTTGAATATCGGGCAAAAGCCCCTCCCCTCAAAAATACTTAAAGTGCTGTAAAATATACCTTTCATTAAGGTAAAAATGGACGACACAGATATGTTCCCCCTCGACATCTTAATGTCGTGGGAGGACATATTAATGTGGACGGGGAACATTTTAATGTCCTGGGGGAACATATTAATGTCCAAGGGGAACACATTAACGAGGAGGGAGGACATATTAATGTCGTGGGGGAACATATTAATGTCGTGGGGGAACATTTTAATGTCGTGGGGGAACATTTTAATGTCGTGGGGGAACATATTAATGTCCAAGGGGAACACATTAACGAGGAGGG
>CAIMUP010000107.1 GCA_903844645.1 uncultured Bacteroidota bacterium | reverse complement strand
CACAGTCGTTGCTTTATATTTAAAACACTGTTCAATGCTATTCACACATGTGAAGTGAGGCAAACAGTACTGATCATTGCTATTCGCACATGTGAAGTGAGGCAAACAGTACTGATCATTGCTATTCACATTTGTGAAGTGAGGCAAACAGTACTGATCATTGCTATTCACATTTGTGAAGTGAGGCAAACAGTACTGATCATTGCTATTCACATTTGCGAAGTAAGGCAAACAGTACTGATCATTGCACTTCACATGTTTGAAGTGTAGTGAATGGTATTTCCCGTTGTCATCCATGAATTTCACAGGGAATGAACGGTTCGGGGCATTACTCTCTATACTATAGGAGTGGTTTGCCGCTTTGCGATTTATTAGCTTTGTATTTAATGCGAGATTCATTTACTTCTGTTTGATTCGGCAAATTAACACAGAATAGAATCCTCCGCAAAACCCGAAAGTGTCTATTTTTAATATTTAATGAAAAATGTTTGGAGGGATGGAGGGGAAATTTTTGGAGGGAAAGGGATTAATAATAAAATTACAGATAATAAAATCGGTTTCATGAATCCCGAAGGGATGGCATCATAATAGAAAAATAACTGACCTACATTACATGAATCCCGTAGGGATGGCATTGACGAATAAAAATGTTTTTAACACGAGGTCATCCCTACCGGATTCCGAGTTTAGTGCAGCGAATGAATCGCTATTAAGATGCCATCCCTACGGGATTCACTTCCCCTTCTTCACAGGATAAATCCATATCAAACTGATGGGCAACACATAGTCGGCATATAACAAAATAAAGGCAGGGTTGAAGATGGTATTTTTATGCAGCTCGCTCTTCTCGTAACTCCTTCGGATAGCCCCCCGAACCTCATTCTCGGAAATGCCGGTAGCCGATTCTATCGCAAGCATCGTCATCCCATTTCTCGCCATCAGACAAGCGCAAAACAATTCCTTCGGAGACAATCCCCAAGGGTTCACCATTACCACTTTTAGCCCCTCCATAGCAATGGATTTATTTCGCAAAGGCATGATAATATTATCCTCTATTGCGATGATGCTGTACTCGATACGAAACTTTCCTTCGCTGGCTTCCACCAGCTCTACATCGCGAAGAATCACTTCCTTGATGCTTACTCCAGCAGTGGTTTTAGAGCCCTTGCTCGGAATAATATCTATCTCATCCAACACCGATTTATCTTTACGGATAAACACTTTTTTTCCTGAATTAATCATCTTATATTTTAGTTTAATGAAAGGTAAAATTACGATTCATTCGGGATAATCACCCGCAACGATTTTGGTATTATCTTGAACACCGTCTGCTCTTCGATGAACACCGGTTCGCCATCAATATGCGCTATCTTTTTTATGTTGTTCAACAGCGTTACCTGGTCTGTTTTAATGACTTCCATGTACGGCATCTTATCAATTTTTTTATGGAATAAAGAATACACCATCATCGGGAATTGCAGCAGGTTGAAAGGCTTCATGATGCATATCTCCATCATCCCGTCCTGCACATTTGCTTGAGGATTGATCACGGCATTGTTCCCGAACTGCGAGGCATTCGCAAACGTAATCAATATCGCTTGATGCTCCACAATCTTGCCGTTTACTTCCATCTTATACTTCAAATTTTTATACCTCGGAAACTCACGCAACACCACCTTTATATAAGATGAAAAGCCCCGCTTACCATAGCTCGCAAACTCATGCGCTATGTGTGCATCGAAGCCCACACCGCAGATTCCGATCACCGTTTGTTCATCGGCAACCATCGTATCCACGACACTTATCTTGCCAGTATTAATCACTTGAATCGCTTGCTTCATATCATGCGGAATATGAAAATGATTCGCGAAACCATTCCCCGAACCGGTCGGAATAATCGCCAAGGCAGTGTCCGAATTGATCAGGCTGCTGGCCACTTCATTGATGCTTCCATCACCCCCGACCGCCACTACCGCATAGTATCCCATCTCCGCAGCCTGCCTGGATAAACTGATCCCATGTCCGGGCTTCTCCGTGAACACAACCTCGTAATGAAAGAGGGTTTTATCCAAGTATTGCTCGATGTATTTTACAATATTCTTATGCTTCCCCACACCCGATTTCGGGTTGATGATAAACCGTATTTTTTTCTTCTCCATCCGGCAAAGATATTAATGATTAGGAAGAGAAAATTTGTTATGTATCATCGCCTGGTTGTAAGTCTGTATAATAGCTTTCAGTTTTTGTTCCAACGCTTCCTTTGTAATTAATTCTTTGTTGAGAAGATTGTTCCGCATCAAAACATCGTCAGAATAATTGGACAAGAAAAGACTTTTAGTGCCATCGAATTGCAAGGAATAATCCCGAGTGATAATCTGATAAATGCCCTCCAAACAGTTAACCGCAACGTGCTGCCCCAAAGGATTAAATACACTCGAACCAAAGGAATAAAAGGGCTTCGGGTAATGCAAATAATCTAAAATAGAAGGCATAATATCTACCTGTTGTGTGATGTTATCACTCCTCGAATGCAAGGAAGAATTATGTTGATAAAAGATAATCGGAATCCGGTACTTGCCTACGGGTGTCTGGTATTCAGCATGCTCCGATTCAAAAGTATGATCGGCAGTAATGACAAACAAAGTGTTGTCAAACCAAGGCATCTTGGCGGCAGCCTCGAAGAACTTTTGCAAAGAATAATCAGCATACCGAATACTCTGATGTATGGGCAACGTACCCTTCATGAATTTGCCTTTATACTTCTCTGGAATCGTGTAAGGATGATGCGAAGAAAGACTAAAGATGCAACTAATGAAGGGAGGGCTAGTTTTATTTAATTCCTTCGCGAAGTATTGAAAGAAAGGCTCATCGAAGATGCCCCATTTGCCATCATAGTTCGCATCGTTGTTATATTCTTTTCTCCCGTAATAATTATCAAAGCCGATAGATTTAGTGAAGCCATCGAAGCCCATAGTGCCATTGCTTCCTCCATGAAAGAATGACGTGGAATAACCCTCTTGTTTAAGAATATCGGCAATGCCTGTAATCTTATTTCCGGAGTATTGCGAAGTAATAAAAGGTTCATTCATCATCACGGGCATTCCCGCCAACACCGCAGGAATGCCTTCAATGGATTTCTTTCCATTAGCAAAGCCATTGTTGAATACCAAGCTCTCATAAATCAATGAATCGAGGAAAGGAGTATAGCCTGAGAATGAATTCAACCCCCCGATATATTCTTTTGAGAAACTTTCCATGATAATAATGACTACATTCATCTTCTTGAAAGGTTCGTGATTGGTAAGTTGATGAATAGGATTAAAAACGTCAGATAGGGTTTTATCATCAAAGTATTTCTCTGAAGACAGTTTCGTTTTCCCAATGGTTTTAATCATAGTAAAAGTAGTATTCAAGACCAAGGGAGCAGTTTGCGGAGAACCATATTCAGCAGCATGAAAGATACTCAAAGGACGAAGCTGTAACCCGCCCCGTGCACCAATAACAGTGAATATGCTAATAATAATTACGACAATAAGATTCACCTTTTTGGAAGCAGTATTAAAGGTATTAGAAGTACGATTGTACAATTTAATCATCAAGAAAATAAGTATGAAAATAATTATTGCAACATACCAATAATCTCTAATGAATTGTGGCAATACATTCTTGAAATCATCACTCATCTCCGCCATATCAAAGGCATCCATAGTACCACGCTTCAAAGTAAATTTATAATAAACAATATCAGAACAATTCAAGATGATAACAGGAATATTGACCAACAGAAATAAAGTCTTCAACACCAACTGATAGCTACGAGAAGCAAAGCCCTTAAAGGGAATCAGGTGCAGAAGGATAAATAAAGCATTCGTAAAAGAAATAGCCGAAATATCAAATCGCAGCCCACCAAAAAAAGCAATACTAAGATTCTTAAAGCCCAGTTGATAGAAGTATGATAAATTAGAAATAAAGAATATAAACCTCAATAAAGAATACAACAACAACAAAAGCGACATCCTGCGAATGAGCTGGAGAATATTGACTTGAAGTTTTAACATCAGGGGTATAAAAGAGACTCGGAAGAGACCCTATATTTATTCGGAAAGAAACTTAATTGGAATAAATCGCGGTGCAGTTATCCGTATTAATACCATCTGTCCAAGTATAGATAATAGTAATAGTACAATGAGGTGCAACCCCAGTAACAGTGCCTGAAGCAGATACTAATGTTTTATTTCCACCAAGCGATTGATTGTTTCCAAAAGTAAGTAAATTCGTGTTAGGATTAAAAATTGCACTATCAATAATATTAACACCAAATGATCCCCCAAAATTGCTGAAGAGAAGATAATAATTGACATAATTGGAAGGGGAAACTGTGGAAGTAAAATCCACTCCCCCTGTATAGGTGCAATTAGATTTACAAGAGTACTTGCCTGAAAGAAATGAAGCTTGATTATAGACCGTTACCGTCCTCACAACAGTATCCTTATTACCCGAGGCATCATTCACAGAATAGTATCTTAAATAGTTTCCTGCAATGTCCTTGTTTAATGTTGGCTGGCTTGAAATACCTACATGATTCGTAATATCTCCATCATTATCATCTTTAGCAGAGTAGCCCGGTTCGACATACTTTTGATTAAGTATCAAGGTATCGGGATTGTTGCCCAATAATGTTATTACAGGAGGAGTAATATCCGTCTTTGTACATCCAGAAACAAAGAATACAAGTAGGGTATTAATAACTATTGTTAAGAATCTTTTTATCATTGGTGAAAATATTTAGCAATACAAGAATCTGTTCCGATGCCATTGTACCATTTGTAATAAATTGTGAGATTCCTGATTGGGGCTGAACCGTTAAAAGCCGTATCCACAAAGGAAACTACGCCATAGGCATTGATTAAAGAATCGCCACCTCCAAGATACTGATTCGGGACAAAAGTAATCGTGGTATCCGATGTCAAACTCCCAACAATACTATCTCCAGCGAGTATAAAATCATAAATCTTGAACATGCCATCAACAGTATTAGAAGTGGAAATACGTGAATTGAAACTACTCGAATCAGTAGCCATGCAGGTATCATGAACGCGGTAATTTCCTGCCAAAGAATCGGCACTATTGATGACCACAACTTTCCTCGTGGTATGGTATGAATTCCCGGCTGCATCGGTGATGGAATAATTAACCGAAAAGATTCCTTTTGAAGTGGTGTTGATGGCGGAAACCCCCGTGATTACAATCTGATTGGATACTTCTCCATCCACATTATCATTGGCGATTGCACCATATTCAATGTAGGCACTTTTCAAATTCAAATAATAAGGATTTGCGCCCTTCAGCAGGATAATTGGAGGGGTAGTATCATTAGCTTTTTTGCAGCCATTATTCAGGAGCATAAATACCGCTGCGAGGGCAACGATGGCGAGGGCTTTTATTGGTCGTTTTAATTTCATTAAATACTATTTTTATAAGGCTGCTAAATTACTTTAATTTTATGAATCCTATTTCGCCATCTCGCAAATCAAGTCGAATTCTTCGGTCGTGAGTGGCATTACTGACAACCTTCCGATCCGCACCAAGCCCGTATTCGCCAACTTTTTTTCCGCCTTAATTTGGGCTAAGGTAACCGATATATTCAAGGTTTTATGAAACATTAAATCCACAGCCACCCAGTCGCCTTCCGTAGCCTTTGGGTCGGGATATGCCTCCTTTTTTACCTTCGCAATGCCGACTACGCCTGCATCAATATTGCTGTGATAAAACAAGACCAAATCCCCTTTTTTCATTCCTCGAAGGTGAATTCGCGCCGCAAAATTCCGCACGCCGTCCCAGCAGGTTTCCTTATCCTTCATTAATTGCTGGAAGGAATAAGTGGTAGGTTCCGATTTTACTAACCAATGATTCATTTTAGTGGTATTATAGTTAATGTATTAATAATCTGTTCTTTTATAAGGGAAAGGAGTTCCCCTTTTCCGGAAATCCGTCCCGATTTCTCCGTGATCCGTCCCGATTTCTCCGTGATCCGCCCCGATTTCTCCGTCATCGGCTTGGATTTCGCCGCCAACCAACGGGATAAAGGGAATTTAATAGTGGATAATGTCATTCCCAATTTAATGCAGAATCTTATAAACCAATTCCTTCAGCAATTCGCCGTCATCGGTACCCGTATCTTCCACGCCCTTCGATTTCAAATCATATTCCCGCAAATAATTAAAAACATGCATCAGTTTATTCACCGAATAATTCTTTGCAGCCAATTCATATTCGCCAATGAAAAAAGGATTCACCCCGATTTCGCTTGCCGCATTATTCCTGGTTTTATCGGGCAGGGAATGATATTTTAAAATCTTCGTAAAGTAAGTATTGAGCACGCCGACGGTCATGATTAAAGGATTCGCCTTCGGATTTGCACCAAAATATCTTACAATTCGATTCGCCTTCATCACATCTTTCTTGGCGAGAGCGGTGCTTAATTCAAAGACATTGAAGTCCTTGCTGATGCCGATGTATTGCTCAATATGCTTCTCGTTAATGGCTTCTGTGGCGGCGATATTGACCATCAGTTTATCCAATTCATTCGCTACCTTGCTCAAATCCACGCCCAGATAATCCGCCATTAATTGTGAAGCTTTCGGTTCGATTTTATATTTCCTTTTGGATAAATAATCCACTATCCAATCCGGAATTTTATTATCATACAACTTCTTCGATTCAAACAGAACCGCCGTTTTGTCAAGGGTTTTGGCAATCTTGGTGCGCTTATCTATCGAGGCATATTTATAACACATCACCAGCAGCGTACTCTTCAAAGGGCTTTCGATGTATGCCAAAAAATCGTCCTTCACTTCCTTCCCCGTGCTGTCTGCTTTCTTAATCAAACCCCTGATATCTTGGGCTTCCTTGACGATAATGACCTGGTAATTCGACATCATCGGAAACCGCTTGGCATAGGAGATAATCGTGGCGACATCCACATCTTTGCCATAAAGCACGGTTTGATTAAACTCCTTTTCATTGTCATCCAAAACGTTCTTCTCGATGTAATCCGAAAGCACATCTATGTAATAAGATTCCTCGCCCTGAAGGAAATACACAGGCTGATAAATCTTATTCTTTAAATCCTTTATGATCGCATCAAAAGTCATGTTCGGATACTTTATTTCTTCGCTGGAGCCTCCTTTTTAGGATTTTTCAACGCCTCAATATTCGCCTTGGCGAGCGCAAATTCGGGGAAAATCTTCACTGCCTCCTGAAAGCTGGCGATTGCCTCGTCGGTCTTATTCATTTCCTTAAACATCACGCCGCGAATGTTGTAAGTAGCGGCTTTGATAGGCACTTGTTGGTTGTTATTTTGATCGGCAGAAATCGAAACTTTTTGATCCCCGGCTTTAGGGTCCGATAAAATCACGGCGCAAGTCGTTTCGCATTCCCCGAAACGCTTCAGGACGTACTGCAAAACCGCTATCTGATAGGCATGGAAAACGCTGTGGGTGTTGGCATAGAGCAACTCGTACTGCTCTAACGATTCTTTGTTTTTATTCAAAGAACTGAACGAAATAGCGAGCATTTCACGAACGAATAAGTTCGATGAATCCTTCGTTAAATAATCCTTAGAAGTGAGCGCACATTGCACATAGTTCCCGCCGCTAAAATACAGCCGAGCCAAGGTATCCAAGTAGCTGATACTGTCGGGATGCTTGATTAATAAAGCATAAATCGCAGTGCGTGCGACCTCTATATCGCCGTATTTGAGGGCTGTTTCATAGATTTTTACTTCTGCTTCATTAGAAGTTCGCGGAGCCACCGTGGCAGCTGGTTTTGTGGCAGGAGCATCGGCTTCTTTTCCTTTTTTCTGGGCATTTGCTGCGATTGCGCAGACGATCATGGCGGTAACAATAAGGATTCTTTTCATATCTTATAAATTTATTAGGGTGCGAAATTAATAAAAATAATGATGAATAAAATTAATGCCGGCAGGGGGAAGAAAAGTTTGGGACGAAAGGAGGTTTCTTACAGGGACAAGAAATTTTCTTAGGGGTACAAGAAATATCCTTACGGGTACAAGAAATTTTCTTACGGGCACAAGAAATTTCCTTAGGGGTATAAGAAATTTTCTTACGGGTATAAGAAATTTTCTTAGGGGTATGAGAAATTTTCTTACGGGCACAAGAAATTTTCTTAGAGGTATGAGAAATTTTCTTATGGGCATAAGAAATTTAATTCTGTACAGAATTAAAAAAAATCTGTACAGATTTTTTTTAATTTTGGATGAAATATTTTCTCTGGAAAGCTCCACTTTGAAAGTTTTGAATGGAATATTCCGTTGTATTACATATCATTTTTTAATGAATTAAAAAATAATGGGAATCCTAAATGGTAGTTTAATTCCCAATTCAAGAAATCTCAATATCCTATTTTTATACATCGGTTTTTTCATTTAATAAAATAAAGCTATGTTTGCATCCTTAATAACAAATACCCGTTAGAACGGGATTAATCAAAAACTAAATAAAATGATAAGTCAAAAATTAAACAGTTTCAACACCTGGTTGCCTATCGCAATCGCGTACCTTATTTTAAATGCAGTGAGATTAAGAATCTCAACGACACAAATTACCGCTCTCAATGCGATAGAAGAAGCGTGGGTTCCGAAGTGGACTAAATACTCGCATGTAGCCACCCAAACGCATGGTAGTACTGACGATATTAATGAACTGTACGTCGAGTACCACAGTTATATGAACAGGGTGAAGCTGCAATTAAAGTATGACATGAATGTAGAGCTTTCCGGGGATGATTCTTTGGTGCTTGAAATCCATGTAGATGCTGATCCTCGCGGCGAAATTCCGGCTTACGGATTTGCTCCGCATGGCGAGGTGGTCAGAAGCAGCCATTTAATTAATTCTATCCACATTTCGAGTACCGAAGAAGGTCATGCCGATGATGGCAAAAAGCCTGTGGATGTGGCAAGAATCGGTATGAAGCGGTTAATTATTGAACAAGATGCACCTATCCCTGCCACCTCTACTTTTTTTGCCTTATCCAGCTTCCGGTACGATAGATTTCGATATGAGTTTTTCGGCAGCCGATGTGGGCAAGAAATGTTGCGTCGTTTTTTGGTATGAAAACCCTAAAGGAGACAATCGCAGCCCCGAAAGTTTTGTGCTTTTCTTCACCATTATTTAATAAAATAATCTTGGAAATAAAGAAAGCCTCCCGATAATCTATCGGGAGGCTTTTTTGTTGGGATAAAAGAAGCTATGAATTGTCCTTTATTCAATCACTAATTTGGTATTCAAAACCGCGTCGCCCTTTTGGAGAATGACAAAATAAATCCCTTTCGATACTTGAGAAATATCCATCATCATTTGATTTTCGCCTATCGTGGCATGGCTCATTTCGGTGTGAATAATCCTGCCTGAAAGGTCTATTAATTTAACTGAATAATTTTCTTCATTGTCAGACATGAAAGTTACGGAAGTCTGATTAGAAGCGGGATTCGGAATCACCTGGAAAGAATAATTGTTATCCATTTCACCACCATCTCTTGCCGGCAAAGTAGTGAATGTCGTGATCGGACTCCATGCCGAAACATTGGTTTGTGCCGCATTGCAATTAGTTCTGATTTGCCAATCATAAGTAGTATTCAAAGCCAAACCAGAGAAAGTATAATGTGTATTTGGAGTAATCACAAAGGTCGTCCAAACATTGGCATTGTGAATACTTCTTTGAATGGAATAACCATAATAACAAATCGGCTGCACCCAATTAGTTGTTGCCGAAGTACCCGTAATGGCAGTGGTGGTAAGGCTTGTGGGAGCATTGCAAGAATTATTCATTACCGTAGAAACCGAGCCAGTGCAGCCATTGGTATTGGTAACAGTAACGGTAAATGTTCCACTTGTGCTCACATTAATAGGTCGGGTCGTGGCACCAGTATTCCATAAATAAGAAGCGAAGATCGCACTGACAGTAAGGGTTGCGGAACCACCCGTACAAAAAGTATTCATGTTGGTTATGGTAATCATCGGTACGGGAGCGGCATAAACAGTAACCACTTTTGATGCAGAACCCGTGCATCCACTGGCATTCGTTACGGTAACTTTATAAGTCGCTGCTGTAGAAACTATGATGGAAGAAGTGGTGCTTCCATTACTCCAAATGTAAGCCGGAAACGCAGTGGTACTCAAGGTTACAGAGCCACCAGGACAAAAACTGATAGGTCCACTTGCAGTAATTACAGGGGTAGAACCTGTAGCTGCGGTAATAACTCTGGAAGCCGTTCCGGTGCAGCCATTGGCGTTGGTAACAGTAACGCGATAGGTGCCGGCAGCAGTAATTGTAATGGAAGAAGTGGTGGCGGCATTGCTCCAAATGTATAAGGCGAATGAACCGGCACTTAATGTGATGGCAGCACCATTGCATATTGCCGAAGGACCAGTGATGGCGGGGCTTGCTGATGGATTAACCGTTACCGATTGTGAAGCAATTCCGGTACAACCAGAGGCATTGGTCATGGTTACGGAATAGTTTCCTGATGTAGTAACGGTGATGGATTGCGAAGTTGCCGCATTCGACCAAAGGTAAGAGGCACCTGCCGATGATGTTAAGATTACTGAACCACCTTGGCAAAATGTGGTGTTGCCATTAGCAGTAATTGAAGCGGTAGTGGTGGTATTGACGGTAACGGTAATTGAATTTGATGATGAAGAACATCCGTTAGCATTGGTAACAGTTACTGAATAATTTCCCGAAGTAGTAACAGTAATAGATTGTGCAGTTGCCGCATTCGACCAAAGGTAAGAAGCCCCAGCAGATGATGTTAAGACTACTGAATTACCTTGACAAAAGGTAGTGTTGCCATTCGCTGAAATAATTGCGGTTGGCAAAGCATTCACGGTAACGGTTGATGATGATGAAGCAGCGGAACATCCATTAGCATTCGTAACAATTACTGAATAATTTCCTGAAGTGGTAACTGTGATGGATTGTGTAGTTGCCGCATTCGACCAAAGGTAAGATGCACCAGCAGATGATGTTAAGATAACTGAATTACCTTGACAGAAGGTGGTGTTACCGTTTGCTGATATAGTAGCAGTTGGCAAGGTATTCACAGTAACTGTTGTTGATGACGAAGCAGCGGAACATCCATTAGCATTCGTAACAGTTACTGAATAATTTCCCGAAGTAGTAACTGTGATGGATTGTGTAGTTGCCGCATTCGACCAAAGGTAAGATGCACCAGCAGATGATGTTAAGATTACTGAATTACCTTGACAAAAGGTGGTGTTGCCGTTTGCTGAAATAATTGCGGTTGGCAAAGTATTCACGTTAACGGTTGTTGATGATGAAGCAGCGGAACATCCATTAACATTCGTAACGGTTACTGAATAATTTCCTGAAGTAGTAACAGTTATGGTTTGCGAAGTTGAACCATTCGACCAAAGGTAAGATGCACCAGCAGATGATGTTAAGATTACTGACCCTCCTTGACAGAAGGTGGTGTTGCCATTTGCTGAAATAATTGCGGTTGGCAAAGCATTCACGGTAACGGTTGTTGATGATGAAGCAGCGGAACATCCATTAGCATTCGTAACTGTTACTGAATAATTTCCCGATGTAGTAACTGTGATGGATTGTGTAGTTGCCGCATTCGACCAAAGGTAAGATGCACCAGCAGATGATGTTAAGATTACTGAATTACCTTGACAAAAGGTGGTGTTGCCGTTTGCTGAAATGGTTGCAGTTGGCAAGGTATTCACAGTAACTGTTGTTGATGACGAAGCAGCGGAACATCCATTAGCATTGGTAACGCTTACTGAATAATTTCCCGATGTAGTAACAGTGATGGATTGTGTAGTTGCCGCATTCGACCAAAGGTAAGAAGCCCCAGCAGATGATGTTAAGATTACTGACCCACCTTGACAAAAGGTGGTGTTGCCATTGGCTGAAATGGTTGCAGTTGGCGAAGCATTCACGGTAACTGTTCTACTTGCCGAGCCGGTACATCCATTACCTGAAGTAATTGTTATAGTATAGGTTGTAGTACTTGCAGGAGTTACTGTTATTCCAGAGGTAGTGGCACCGGTATTCCATAAATAAGTTCCTCCACCTGTCGCTGTTAATGACGTATTTACTCCCTGACAAATAGTATTTGTTCCAGTGATAGAAGCTGTTGGAGAAGGATTCACAACAACAGTTACTGTTGCTGAATCGGTACAGTTATTTACTGTCAGTCGGTATAAATAAACAACGCTGACAGGATTTGCAGTCGTATTTATCAATACTTCATTCGGATTTGTAGCCTGTGGCGTAGTAACCGCAGCATTACTAATTCCCGTTACGGCGGCTCGTGTCCATGCAAAAGTAGTTCCTGCATTTAAACTTGTGGGGGTATAAGTAAAGGCTGTTCCACTACAAACTGATGGTGGTGTAGTTGTACTACTCAACAAAGGAAAAGGAATAAACTGAACACTGTCCGATGCAATTCCATTAGCGACTACTTTCAAATAATATACTGCATGGGGCAACCCTGCCGGCAAAGTAAATTGTGTAGTATCGGGTGCGCTTCCTCTCATAACTCCTGTGCTGTTCCAATTAAAAGTTCTTGCGTAATAAACATTGCCACCATTCGATAATCGAACTATGGGATAATTTGTAGCCATCTGAAAATCATCTCCGTAACCAGCTCCCTCCGATATACCATTAAACAATGTTCCGGTAATGGAGAATGCATTGCAATTTGTTTGTGTAATACTTGCAACGGTGGGCTTCCCGGCGGTTAACGGACTACCGTTTGGTGTATAAACATAATACGTTGATGAAGCAGTACCCGCCTGCCCAATGCCAAAAAGAACTTGTCCGTTTGGCAAGCAAACCATTGTCGTTTGGAATGTTGAAATCCCTGCCAAAGAAGTGCCACCACCCGGTGCGCCCACTTGTGTAAAGGTATTGGTGAGGTAATTAAATTCATAGAAGCGTGTTGGTGCAGTTTCAACAGGAACATCTACGGCGATAAGAATATTTCCATTCACCATCATTGCTCCTGGAGCATCATCCATAACATATCCGTTCGGAACATCAGGTCCGGCTGTCCATGTGCCAGGGCTGCTGTTCCCTGAAGGGGTATAATATGCCGTATGCGGTGTTCCCCCAATAAAAAATGCACGACCATCAGGCAATAAAAACCCCGGTCCCATTTCGGCAGTATTATTTTGATACAGAGCTACCGGAATATTCCCATCCGCAACCCATTGGTTTAAGGAAGGAATAAATCGTTCGGAGGTTTGGGCTGATTCATCAACATACAAGATACTGTTATCCGCCAGTTTAACCCATGCAGATTCATTATGCCCGTGAATGGCAGATGGTCCGGCGGTGTAGGTATTTGACGTAGGATTATAAATCAGCATAGCCGTCGGTTGCGATTGATTCACCGCTGCCTGTAAGATAGTCCCATTAGGCAGAATTTCTGAATTGGCATCGCTGATGATGATGCCCGGGGCAGGGCATTGTAACCAGGTATTCGTCAGCGGATTATAAACTTCTCCGTGCGCTCCGGCTTGCGTTCCATCGGTTCCATATTCACCACCAGCCACATACACGCGCCCATCCATCAGCATCTGGGATGAAAAGAAAACACGTGTTCGTTGCATGGCAGCAATGGTACTCCAAGTACCATTGACATAACTCCCGAGAATATTAGGAGTCAGTTTATCCCACAAGTTTCCATCACCAGCCGGCGTACCGCCAGAGGCAGATTTGCATAACACAGAGCCATCGGAGAGGACGATGAATCCGCCTACATTTTGATGCGGAGCCGGTGTTGCAACCGCTTGCCAAGTGCCTTGAGAATAGGATTGAACGCTGATGAAACTGACTAATAGTAACAGCATCAGGGTTAATAAGAGTTGATGTTTTCTCAAATTATTGTTTTGAGAAATGTTTGGCTTGCCGTGGCAAGAACTGTTGTGATTTGTTGTAGAGAAATTCATTTTAATAGTATTTATTTGGTTAGAATTATTATTTAATCGCGGCAAAAATAGGAAATTCTTCTATTATCCCTTTGTTGCACCTTCCAGAGGTCGGTATCATAAAAGGATGAAAGAAAAACTTAATAACGAAAAATCTGTACAAATATGGTCAATTTTTGAACCTTATTTTTAGCTCAAAAAACTCAAGTACGCTATCAAAACAGTTTTCGACGCAAAAAGTTCGGGCAATAACTATATTGAATTCAATTACTTGCAGGCGATAATGTCGTATGCTCGCCCGCCCCTGAAAATTGGCAATGTTTAGAAGAACATTGCCAATGTTTAGGAGAATATTGGCAATGTTTAGGAGAATACTGGCAATGATTAGAAGAATGTTGGCAATGATTAGAAGAATGTTGGCAATGTTTAAGAGAATGTTGGCAATGTTTAGGAGAATATTGGCAATGTTTAGGAGAATCTTGGCAGTGATTAGAAGAATGTTGGCAATGTTTAGGAGAATATTGGCAGTGATTAGTAGAATCTTGGCAGTGTTCAGGAGAATACTGGCAGTGATTAGAAGAATGTTGTCAGTGATTAGGAGAATACTGGCAGTGTTTAGGAGAATGTTGACAATGATTAGAAGAATGTTGGCAGTGATTAGGAGAATGTTGGCAGTGATTAGAAGAATCTTGGCAAGAATCTAAGAATCCTGTAAGTTGCCTTTTCGGCTGCTGAAAGGTTTCATTCATTTTCTGTTAATTCATGTAAAATCACATTGCATTCTGAATTCTTTTGTTTGAATTTTTCTATTGCTATTCGACTAATCATCACTTTTCATGGAATCTTTCTGAAGCCCTTCTGCCTTTAATTTAGCTTTTAACTTTTCAGCTTTGTCCCAAATCATTTTAGCAAATATTTCGTTTTCTTTTGCCATTAATTCAGGTATAATGACAATACAATTAGGATTCCTTTCTCTGAATTCAGCAATTTCAATACGACCTATATTTGCTTTGCTTAAATTCAATTCCTTCAATTTCTGCAATCTAAAAAGTGGTTCTAAACTTTCAATCTCTATATCTCGAACTTCCAATTCTTCTAATTCAGTAAATAATTTTAATGGTTCAAGATTCTTTACTTCATTAAAAACAATAATTTTTTTGGTCATCCTAATTAGATATTTGATTGCTTCAATGTTTGGAATATAATTGTCTTCATTATCGCCTTGATTATAGTTTTCAAATATTTTTTTTACTCGTAATTCATCTTGAGTAAATTCCCGTTCTTGTAAAACTCTTCCCAAATTTATCCATGCTATTTCCAATTCAATACAAGCAATAAATCTATTCTTCCATTCTCTTTCCAAATCTTCCCACCATTTTAAATAATCAAAACTATTATAAAGCAACTTATTCGTAATCGTTATCTGATTCCCCACTTTGAGAATAGTTGATGACTCCCATTTTATTATGCCAGTATTTTCTTTATTAGACATTCTGAGTTTTCTTCTTTACATCTTCATCTAACTGTAAAGCCTGTTTCCAATCTAAATCAGAACCCTCTTTATCACCTATTTCTTCTTTTAAAAAAGCGCGAAACACATAGCTTAGTGAATCTTTAGGATTTAATTCAATAGCTTTATTATAATCATTTAAAGATCCTTGGTAATCTTTTAAATGCCTCTTAAAAAGTCCTCTTTCAAAGTATCCTTTTTCGGAATTTGGTTTTAATCTAATATATTCTGTTATATCTGTTATTGCAGAATGATAATCTTCTACCATGCAAAATGAACTTGCACGGTGCAAAAGTGCCTCGCCATAATCAGATTTTAATTCTATTGCTTTTGTAAAATATAATAATGCTCCTTCATAATCTTTTAATTGCTGGCAATCTCTTCCTTTGTTAAAATAATCAATAGCTAATTTCTCATTTGTGTTTGAAACCAACTTTTTTGTAATTGCAATCTGATTCCCTACTTTCTGTAATTGCCCACTATCATACTTTACAATTTTATTTTCTTCCATCGGCTAAATGTAATAACTGTTCTCGAAGTTGCTCTTTTGTGTTGTCAAAATATTCATCCCAATTTTCAATTTCACTTATGGTTTGGTATGTTTCAGATTCTTTCAATTCAGATAATACTTGTCTAATATCATTTAATTTTTGTCGCAGCTTTATTAGCTCTGATTTTAATTTTACTTTCTCATTTATACCTTCTGATTTCGGAACAAATATTTCTCCTTTTTCAAGCGTATCAAGTATTTCAGATACCTTTTTCAAATCATTTGTTTCATAAGCTTTTTGCAAATCTCTAAATACACTCTCTGCATATTCTTTTAAATCATCTGTTACTACATCGGGATGACAAAGTTTAGTTGCCTTCCGATATTTCTTCTTTAGTTCTTGTTTCTCTTCATCTGTCAATGCAAATTGCTTCTCTAATTTTGTTTCTTCATATTGCTTACTATATTCTTCATAATCTTTTTTTGCCTCTTCATATTCCTCTTTCTTCTTTTCATTTATATCCTTTTCACTTTCTAATTTTTCCTTTCGCAATTTAAGAATCTCACTAACAATTTCGCCCAATTCATTGTTATGCCTAATTCCAAAATCATGAATTAGCTTCTCTATTTCAGTAACCTCATCACTTGAAGAAGTAACATCCATTTCCAACTTTTTTATTTCAATCCTTAAAGCCTCAATTTCAGGGTCTTGATATACTGTCAAGGATTGATTTTGAATAATGAATTTTTCAATCTTAGCAACTGTATCAGAATAAAATTTTGAATCAATATTGGTAATAATTTCTTGAATAATCTTATCATGCGTATGACCCTTTAATTTCTGAATGTGATTTGTCAATTCATCAAACTCCTCCAATAGAATCAGCGCTTTAATTATATTTAGTCTCTTTATTAGATTACTTATATTTGCTGGTGTTTCCATAATTTTTTTAAGCTTAGACGAGACAATTATTCAGGTCTTTAATCAAGAATGGATTAATTAATTACCCACTCAAAAGATGATAGCTGACTCATAGCACGTTTCAAGCTATCCGATCTTTCCATTGCTCTTTTTATATTCCAATGTTTATTTACAAATTCACTTAATCGTCCATTGTAGTTTGGACCAATTTTAGCATAATCATCTAAAGGTAAAATATCTTCTCTAATTTCTCTTTTTCTGCAACGCCTTACCAAACGAAGCAATTCAGCCTTTGAATCAATCACACCTTCTATGTTATCATTAAAATTTGCAATCGAGATTCCGGTATATTTTGAAAAGCCTTCTATATCTGCAAGTAGCCATGCCTCTACTTGTTTCACCGCAACTCTGAATATTAAGTTCGGATGCGGTTCTTTTGCCAGCCATTCTTCTATCAATGTTGGTGCGCAATCTTTTAAATCCAGATCTGTCAATACAAAAAATGGACATCCTTTAGAAGCATCATTCCATCCGTTTATGTTTTTCTTTAAATACCCGAACCCTCCTTCTGTATAGGAATACGAAACATGAAACTTTGATGTTGATTCCGCCATTTTTATCATTACAAACTCGCTTAATTGATCCTCAAATGCAAGATTCAGGGGAATAATATCCATGCTATTTTAGTTCTAAAGTAAGTTGATTAATATTCTTTGGTTTAATCCTTGGGAGAATTGCACCACCTGGAGTCATACCTGCATTTAGCATAATTGTAACATCCTTGATTGTTGAAGAAACACAAGCTTTTGTTCCTTCAACAGCGGGCTCCAAAACTATTATTTCCTTTAATGATATTCCTTTATCATTTAATAAATCCATGCTGTGAGTAGAAATTATTACCTGACGTTTTCTTGGCTTTTGTAATGTGTAAATTATTGGAGCAAGTTTTGAAACAATAGAACTATTTAACGAAAGTTCTGGTTCTTCCAATAACAGCAAAGAATCCCCCTCTTGCAAACTCCATAATAATCCTATCAACCTTAAAGTTCCATCACTAAATTGATCTTCCTTTTGTTTTCCTGCACCAGGTCTCCAATGCTCATATAATGCTTCTAAATGTGGATAACCCATTTCAGTTGTAAACTTTAATTCGTTAAGTTGAGGTACAGCTAATTTTAATGCGTGTTGGATACGACTTAACCATGCCGTCCTCTGCTTTTCACTCGCTTTAGCAACTCTCTCAAGAAAGCCCTTTCCGAAAGGATCATCAGGCAAATCGGGACCTGTAAACGCATGTGGGTATTTTAATAATTGAGGTACTAAATGAAGATAAAGAGTATTATCAAAAAATCGAACAATATCTCTGAAATCTTTATTTGTATTTATTTGCTCAAGAAAGGTTTGAGTTCTTCTCGCACGATCATTTTCATCATCATCATTTGGTCTGTCAAGGATTAATTTATTTCCCTTCCAAACCTTTTCATAAAACAAAAAAGGCAATCTGTCCCCTCGTGGTTCCTGTTTAATACCAATTGCATATTTCCATAAAACTTCGCGGGAGCCAAATTCAGAAAGATGAACTTCAATTTCTATATTTGGTTTTTTTCGAGCAGCAAGTGAACGGATTTTTGAAATCCCTCCCCTATCAGTAACTGCCTTCTGCAAGCCCCCTCCTGGTTTTGCAATATCTCTTAAAAAACGAAAGACATCTAAAAGATTTGATTTGCCCGAAGCATTAGCACCAACAATAAAAACACGATCCTGCATTTCAATATCTATCTCCTTAAAGTTTTTCCAGTTTTTTAATATCAATCTTGAAATTATCATCTTCTGGTTTTTAAATTGTCAAATTCGTTTCGTCTAACGTTTATCAGTTATTTTCGCTCGCCAAAATTACACAAATAAAAACAAATGAGATTATGCCTATTAATTTCTCATCTATAAAAACATCAAGCACCTACGGTGCTTTACCACTATACCGCCTCATTCTTTTCTGCCAATATCCTGCCCCTACAGGGCAAAACAAAAACTATAATCTGGGTTAATCCGAGAAATCTGTGGTAACTCCCCTTTTCCGTGAATCGGGCTGAAAGTCAAGTTTTTACAGGATAGCAATCTCATCATATTATTTCTAAGAATCCCTAATGATTCTATTTACCTATCTTTGCGCCATTAGAATGAAATAAAAGTTTAGAGTATGGGTAAGTACGAGGGTAAAAATATCAAGTCGAATGTGGAGTTTAAGAAGGATACTGATCAGCGGGAACATGTTTCTTTTACTATGAAATCATTGAAAGTTACGAACGAGTATATTCCCAAAGATGTAAATATGCTTTTTGTTAATGGTGATGATATAATATGGAATGCGCTCCATTCCGTCTTAATTTTTCCGGGCAATGATGAGATGAGGAAAATAGAAATTAAGATTGGTGTTTCAATGGTTTATAAAAATGATGCTAAAAAAAAAGGAATCGTAACTCTTGAATGTATCAGCGAGTTTGCAGTTACCAACAAAATAAAGGAAAACACCAAGCTCGATGCTATAAAAGCAATATTCGACTTCACCAATTGGGCATTACAAGGAATATATTGCAGCAAGTTATCCGGCAGTTCTTTATCCATGATGATTCCTCCCGAAATCAACACCTCCGTTAAGGATGATTATTTTCTAAATCAAATACGTAATGACTGGAACTAATGAAAGCGCAGAAATAAAATTTGTGAGTCTCGAAGTCAGTGAGGCGTTCACTCATTTTAGTTATATCAACCACAAGATATTTAATCCTAAAGAATCGGGATTCGATATACCTTTCTTCTTTAATGCCGAAAGAATAAATCCTTCATTAGATAAAATCACTCTTTCAATAAAAATTTGCATGAGGGATAAGAAAAAAGGAACCAAGATTGCAGGCTTTACACTGAAGTCTGTTTATTATGTCGAATCAGGTCTAAGTAACTCAATGAAACTATTTGTGCTTACACAAGTGTTGAATCAGATTATGTGCAATGCTACAGGCGTTTGGACTGTTCAATTCAGGAATAAAAACATCTGTGCTGTTATTCCACAAGGATATAATAAGTTTCTTGAGGATGAACTGATGTTAAAAAGGACTGTTGCTGAATGGAAATAAAATTGATTACGTAATCAGTTTATCCCAATCATAAGCTATCTCCCAATTCCCTATTGTCATACCACCCTTTTTAATATTCGCTTTAGAGTCTCTTGCAAAAGGTTCGGCAACTTGAATGTACTCCTTTCTATACTGTTCTCCAAAATTCATCTCATCCAACCGCGCTTCCATATAATCCAAATGTTCGGTAGTGAGAATATGACAAACACATTCTATGGCAACAATGAGGAAAATAAATTGCTTGTAGTTGATGCCTACGGGTCCTTTGTCTAATTTGTTAAGTTCGCCACGCAAAGTAAGATAAAAGTTTGGAGGGATAATCTGTTCCAATCTTTTTTGATTCGCTGTTCTGTTAAATGCAGGGTTGTTAAAAAATATCTCATCCATTATTAAAGTCGTCCCTCTTATCACTAATGCAGACCCATAGTCTTGTTGAAAAGTGTAGTATATCTTGAATAAATCTTTAGGATTCCCATCGCCATCTATTCCAAAATTAATTTTATCCTTGTATAACTTTCGGATATAATCATCCCAAAAATCCATCGGAATCTCATCGAAGTTTGCCAAATTAAATTTCTTTCCTGCATCCTCATAATACTGTCCCACAGCATCCTTAATATAATCATAAGTCATCATCACCATATCCTTTTGCGGATGAAATCTAAACACTTTATCCTCCTCAATCTCCATCCTGAAAACTGTACGAAGATGAATAAAGAAAAAACGTTCTAATTCAATCCTAAAATCCAGATGGAACATGAATACACCCTCTTCAACATATACAATGTCGTTAGTGGTACTGAAATGAAATTCTGAAACCGAAGTATCCACCAAATCTTCCTTTAACCAATCAAACTGAATAACATTGACATCAGTACAGGTAATACTGTAATCAAATTCTTCTTCAGCACTTTCTACTTTTCCAATGTCTTCCATCGCATCTTGTTTTTAATAAGGCTGCAAATGTATCATTTTTATTTGATGGGGAATTCAGCTAACTTTACCAAAGTTCAAAACTTTGGTAATGTTGAATCCAAATAAGTTTAACCTAATTCATCTGACATATACTATTTCTTCTTTATCATTTCTAATTTTGCCGCATGAAAAATTTAACAAAAAACGAACTGAATGCTGCCATCGAAAAAAATCCTGATGTTGCAGAGAATTATTATAAAATGGGCGTATTGGTTTATGCCGATAAATCAGAACCCAATTTTTTGCATTATGGACAGGAATGGATTGAAAAAGCAATCGCTATAGATCCATACAAAGGGAAATATCATTTTGAATTAGGAATGATTTATAGTGAACAACATTGGCATTGGGCTTCTCAAGCCAAAACTTGTTTTGAGCGGTGTATTCATCTTAAATATAAAGTGAAGGAATCTGCAAAAGAAATTGGAAAGACTGAAGCAAAAATCAAGGAAGGGAATAATAGTCGTGTTGCCGAATATTTGAAAAAGATAGAGGATAATCCTAAAGATATGGAAGGTTACACTTATCTGATTTCTCATTATACATACACCGATAAAAATGAAGCAAAGGCGATGGAGTGGTTGAATATAGCCAATGAAATAGACCCAAATGATTCAATGGTTCTTCATTGGATGAGTAAAGTTTATGCAAAGCACGGAGATGTAGATTTGGCAGCATCAATAATCACTAAAGAATATGAAAAGGATATGGATGACCCGGATATGGCATCCGAATATTATGGCGAAATGTGTTATATGTATGAGGATGCCATGGACTATGAAAACGCTTTGATTTGGAAATTAAAACAAATAGAAGTAATGGAAGAACCTCACTGTTACCATTATTATACCGGTCTTGGCTGGTTGTATAATCGTCTTGGAAGAGTGGAAGAAGCTAAGGAAACTTATCAAACTTGTCTTGAGAAATTACCGGACGATGATACTACCGAAACGTGTTATACTTTCCTGATAGGGTATTATGGTGAGGCAGGTGATTTGGAGAAGACGAAATTCTATCTTGATGAAGGCTTGAGAAAATATCCTGAAGAGGCTAATTTGCATTATCAAAAAGGGGTTATATTACATCAGGCAGGAGAAATTGTCGAGGCGATAAAAAGTTATAAAGCCTGCTTGATTTTTGATCCTGAAAACCTTCGGGCATTGAATAATCTTGGCTCTATTGCTCAACAATTTAAACAATCTGAAAAGGCATTAGAACACATGCTAAAAGCATTGGAACAAGACCCAGATGAAATTTTGACACATGAAAATTTGATAAAAATATACCTCGATCTTGGGAATTTTGAACGAGCCAATTACCATACCCAAAGGATTCTGGAATTAAAGAAAAAACTCTAAAACCTAAAAGATAATCCAGTCGAACCTTCTTTTAATAGATCTCCTGATATGCAAGATTTGAAATCACTCTAATATTTATAACACTACTTTTATAATGATAAAAATGGCCTAAAATGTTTAAATACGAACATAAATCAAAACCCTTACTATCAAAAAAGAAATTTTATAATCGGCTTATAAATAACAGTCTGTTAGCTCTCGTATTTCTATTTCTTTCGCTCGCTATTGGCATTGGAGGATATATGTATTTTGGCAAACTATCCTTTGTTGATGCCCTGTTAAATGCAAGTATGATATTAGGAGGTATGGGTCCTGTAGATACCCTTCATTCCGATTCCGCCAAATACTTTGCATCATTATATGCTCTCTATAGCGGTATCACTTTAATAACATCAGTCGGTATTATATTCTCACCAATGGTACATCGCATGATGCACCGCCTTCATCTGGAAACCGATAACGATGAAGATGAAAACTAATTTACACAACCGTTTGGAAGTTTCAAACCCAGATGGTCGGGATGTTCACAAAACGGTAATCCTAACGTCGTTGCTGGTCGCGATTTGCAATCGCGTCCTATGAGCGACGGATTTTTAATCCGTCATAACCCCGTCTATTCAGATGTGAACCTTTCCCCACTTTCTAAGAACCACTACCACGATAAAACAATCCTTCCCCTAAACATCAAAATCCTTCCGATAAATCCCCTCATCCTCCACCATTTTCAAACCACCCAATCCTCCAATTTTCAAATCCTCCAAGCTTCCCAAAACACCCTCCACCAAATTCCCTAAACCCTCCATCTCTATGAGATTTTTTACCCCTCCTACCCCAAAATACTACCCTCAAATGCCTTATTCCTGCCATAATTGCCACTTTTGCTCCACCACACCACCAATCGCCTACCCATAAAAACACTGTTTTCACCCCTCATCCACCATATCCTACAGCCTAATGACAAAACCCTCCGGCTCTGCGGCAAAATAGTCCACGCAATCCTCAAATTCTTCCATCTCTATGGTGGATCTTGCTCATTATCAAGGCATTTCTAAAATATTATGTTAAATGAACTGCCATTTTTCGACTTTTCAGCCTCCCCATTTCCCATCAAATTATGAGCAAATTTAATGGTTCCAAAGGCAGTATAAAGTTTCATATTTACAAAGCCCTGTAAAAGGTAAGCGCATGCCCGTAATTTCCCAATCACTCCAAAAACTTTCTATAATACCTCACCAATAACCAACCCCAATGCCTTGATACTTCATACCCTTATTCCCTATACCTTTTCTTTCCTATTTTTGCCGCCATGAATTCCCAAATTATTATCATAATAGCAGTCATAGCCTTCCTTATTTTCGGCTTGTATAGAGAGCTATTCCGCCCTTTGCTCACGTTTCTCATCGCCGTCATAGCTTTGTTTTTATTTAAGATAATTAATCTCACAGATGTCATCGGAGGCTTGGCTAATGAGCAATTAATCATCATCCTTCTGCTGCTGATATTGAGTGATGTCATCAAGAAAACCAATGCGCTGAATGCTATTGTCAGCCGGCTGTTTCATCAAAGACTATCCTACAAAGCGTTCATGGCAAGGATGATGTTCACGGTGTCGAATCTTGCCCCTTGGTTTCATAATACTCCGGTAGTCGCTATCGCGATGCCACATGTGTATGATTGGGCAAAGAAGAAAGGGATTTCGCCATCCAAAGTAATGTTGCCCTTGTCCTACGCAACCATGCTGGGCGGGGCAATGACGCTCATCGGCACTTCTACAAACATGTTTGTGAACGGGCTTGCTATTGATAAAACAAATTGCGATAATTTCAAGGTTCTTGCCGATTATAAGATGCTGCATCCAAGCGGTGTTCCGATATTTTCTTTCACTCCCATTGCCTTGCCAATCGCCATTATTGGAATTCTTTACCTGCTTTATATCGGAACTCGATTGTTGCCATCTCGCAAAGATGCCCTGTCTGATTTCAAAGAGAAGACTCGTGAGTATATGGTCGAAACGCAAGTGCCAAGCGGTTCTTCGTTCATCGGGAAAAACATAGAGCAGGCAAAGCTTCGCAATTTGCGTGGATTATTTTTGGTGGAGATAGTAAGGAAAGATGAAACGCTTTCGCCAGTATCTCCCGAGGAGATTATTATGCAAGACGACATCCTGCTCTTTGCCGGAGATACCGATACCATCATTGATTTGATGAAGAACCCTAAAGATTTGACGCTTCCGAAATACTCTATCATGCCCGAACGGGAATACATGGAAGTGAAGGAAGTCGTTCTCTCGAATCGTTCTAACCTTGTGGGATTAAAGATTAAAGAAGCGAACTTCAGAGGGAAGTATGATGCCGCCATCATTGCCGTAAACCGTGATGGAGAGCGGCTTTCAGGAAAGATAGGTGAAGTAATTTTGCGATCAGGCGATTTATTATTACTCCTTGCCGGCACTGATTTCAAAAGTATTGCTGATGCCAGCGATGACTTTTATTTTATCTCCGATGGAAGAGAAATCAAGAATTATAACAAGCTCAAAGTCGCGATACTTATTGGCGGAATCGTTGCATCATTTGTCCTTTCTGCCTTTGAAGTTATGCCAGGGATTTTATTGATGGGATTAGTCGTGGTACTATGTATCTGTGTGCCGTTGAAGATCGTCAAGTTCCAGGAAATAAGACAGAGTGCCGACCTCGAATTATTCCTCATCTTAGTCCTATCAATAGCCATTGGCAAGGCGATTCATAATTCCCATGCCGATGAATTATTTGCCAGTTGGATCATCGGTGGCTTTGAGAGATTCCATAGCAACGCCGCCATCCTATTCGGTATTTATTTAATGACCAATATCCTTGCCATGTTTGCCACAAACAAGACCGCAGTGGCAATCACTTTCCCAATTGCAATGGCTTCCATGACGAAGCTCGGATTGACTGATCCCACGCCATTTATACTCTGTGTCGCATTAGCTGGTTGTGCCGAATTCATGACACCTTTCGGATACCAAACCAATCTGATGGTTTATGGTCCTGGAGGATATAAGTTTATTGATTATATAAAGGTCGGATTCGGGCTGACCATCCTTTACATGGTGATGACGGTGGCGATTATCAGCACAATTTATCATCTTTTTTAACTATTAGGGCATTTATTTTCGTCCTCTTTCCTAAGTTTTTTGCCTTTAATGCCCGATGAATGGCTCTATAAAGCACTTTTAATTCAACAGTATTCTAAATAAATTTTTACCCTTTATTTGGTCATGTGGAAAGCGTTTTGTAATATTGCGCCTCGAAATAAAAATTATTCACTTAAAAATAAAGTAAAATGAAAAACGTAATATCTTATTTCCACATCGTATTAAACCTTGGCAAGAAATCGGTCAACGAACTTATATCGCTTGCTTATGGTATCAAAACCACCGGCGATACAGATGTAACCTCTCATCGTTATTCCGATGCTGCTATTCAGGCGCAGGCAGCCGTAGTCCAGGGAATGGTGGGTACAAGAGGTAGCGATCCGCACCCAGCTTTGACCAAGTCAGAACAAACAGAGGTCAATAAACTAACTTCGATGATTATAGCCGCAAAGGGCGATGTGGAATTTTTTGGAAATAAAGTCGCCGCTGGAAACCGTACAATTTTTGAAACGATAGCTCACCGCACGGGCTTTGTGCCACAGGGAGAAGCGGCGCATCAGCAGCGAATATTCGAGTTTTTACCTTCCGATATCGGAAGTTTTCATTCAAGAGTAGGTTCCGAAGGGCGAGATATTACCTATATTTATGAGTATGGCATTACGACCGCAAAAGACGTATTGCCACCAACTTGGGCCGACAGGATAGCCCTTCCCTTTGTCGAACTCATCGTTGCAGGGTTCGCCAGTGGCACGATAGTAGGCGTTCGCTACGCTGCAATCATGCACGGCACTGCACCTTTGGTGCACAACAGGGCTTTGAATTATCCTCCCCTAAATGCCAAAGGCAAAGTTACACTGACCCACGGTGTAGATTTTCTCCATTTCAGCGATGTGATTTATACCTCCATTCCTTAAAATCACCATGATTTCGGATAGTACGGCATCGAAAAGCATCGGCTCTACCCTTAACAAAGGTAATTTCCCCTTAAACCATTCGGTTCCTTACCAGAGAAAGGCAGTCTCTACACAGAATGATGTCATTCTTACACAGAATGATGTCATTCTTACACAGAATGATGTCATTCTTACACACAAACGTCTGTTCTCTACACACGAACGTCTGTTCTCTACACACAAACGTCTATTCTCTACACACGAATGTCTGTTCTCTACACACGAACGTCTGTTCTCTACACACGAATGTCTGTTCTCTACACACGAACGTCCATTCTCTACACAGAATGATGTCATTCTTACACAGAATGATGTCATTCTTACACAGAATGATGTCATTCTTACACAGAATGATGTCATCCTTACACACAAACGTCCATTCCTAATATACAATAGCGATGTCCGGGCTTATGACAGGGATGTTATCTTGGAAAATCTTAAATAAAATATAGTAATACAATGAAAAGAATTTACACAATCGTAATCGTGTTCGCCTTCTTGTGCTTGAATGCAAAGGCGCAGACTCCTGATTGGCTTTGGGGTAGAAGTGCCCCTTCAACTGGTTGGGGAGAAGGTTGGGATGTTGCAACTGATGCATCCAATAATGTTTATTTTACAGGAACCTATGAATGGTCTGTTACCTTTGACACTACTCATTTTACTTCCTACGGCTATCAGGTTTATATAGCTAAATACGACTCCTTAGGAAATTTACTTTGGGTAAAAAGCCCTGGAGGTAATGGTTATGCTTTTACCTGTGGAGTTGCTACCGATAACTTTGGGAATAGCTTTATGGCAGGAAGGGCACATTATTTCCCGATAAATTTTGATACGGATAGTGTTAATTTATCTGGAGGGAATGATATTTTTGTTGCAAAATATGATTCGTCTGGACATGAATTATGGGTTAAAGGTTTTGGAGAAGTAACAGGAACTGAAATCATATATTCTGTGGCTACGGATGCAATCGGCAATTGTTATATCACAGGTATTTTTACAACCCCAACATTAATTTTTGGAACAGATACAATTCATGGAACAAACAATGGTGGTGCGTTTCTTGTCAAACTTGATCCTAATGGAAATGTCCTTTTTGCACACGCAGTAGCTGGAGGTTATGCTGTTTGTACAGATCATAATGGAAATATTTATTTAACGGGGTCTTTTGGAAATTATACTGCATACTTTGATTTAGACAGTTTAGTAAGTACTCATCCAGCAAACTTTTTTTTGGCAAAATATAATTCTAATGGTAATGAGATTTGGGTAAGAGGTACGACTGGTATCGGGTTCGGTCAAGGATTTAGTATTGCAACAGACTCATACGGTAATAGCTATACTACAGGATTTTTTGATTCCTTAAGTATCAATTTTGGTTCCGTTTTGCTTACCAATAACACTTCGGGTAATTTCTTCATTGTCAAATATGATCCTTTAGGTAATGCTATTTGGGCTCAAACTACAACTGGACAAAATTATAGTCAGAGTTGGAAAGTTGCTGTTGATGCAATCGGCAATTCATACATTTCAGGTCATATTTATCAATCAAATGTTCCTGTAACTTTTGATACAATTACCTTACAGCCTTTAGCTAATGGAGTTGATATTATGTTCCTTGTTAAATATAATCCTTGCGGTCATATAGTTTTCGCAGAGTTATTGCCAAGTGGAGGGGATGATAATAATGCTGTAGCAGTAAGTCCATCAGGTAGTATTTACATTGGTGGAGATTTGCTTACACCAATTATTTTCGGGAATGATACTTTAAATATTGGTGGATATGAAACAGTTTTTGTTGCTAAATCAAATAACACAACATCTCCTCCTTGCCTTGAAACAGTTATTATAGAATCCATCACAAATAAAACTTCCATTTCCATTTACCCCAACCCCGCCACCACCCTTCTATCCATCCATCAATCCATGCCAACTCCTAATGAACAATTAATCATTACAGACATCATGGGCACAGAAGTCTATAAAGAAAAGCTTACCGGCATTTCTACTACCATCTCTATTTCCACCTGGAGCGCAGGCATTTATTTCTATGAAGTAAGTAATTCGACAAGCTCATTAACCATCGCACGAGGGAAGTTTGTTGTGCAGAAGTAAATCACACATCCTAAATCATAAAACAAAAAAGCGGCACACTATGTGCCGCTTTTTTTATTCCTTTATTTCAGAGCCACGTATTCCGTAGGGTCTATCGCGATGCCATTGTACCAAAGCTCAAAATGAAGGTGAGGTCCGGTGGTCATTTCCCCCGAATCGCCTACGATGGCGATGGCTTCTCCGGCTTTTACATTGTTGCCTGTTTTCTTTAAGAGCGTGGCATTGTGTTTATAGACAGAGATTAAATTGTTGGCATGTTGGATTCCTATTACATACCCCGTTTCGACAGTCCATGACGAAAAGATTACGGTCCCATCGAGGGTTGTTTTTACTGCTTCGTTCTTCGGTGCCACGATGTCTATCCCGAAGTGTTGCCCGGTAGGGTCGAAGGTGTTGGTTACCGTACCTTTCAGGGGCGGGAAGAAGAAAAATCCGGAGATGGAATTAATTTTATTATTGTTGTCGCCGATGGATAAATCGTAGCTCGCATCGGTCTCGAATTGGGAACGCAATTGGGAGTCTGCCTTGGTCTTCGTTAATGACTTGATGGTGTCGAATCGGACGGGTGCATTATTCATTTTTGATGAGGCAGTATCCCTACCCACATTGCCATTCAAGACATTCTTTAAGTTCAGGATGTAATTATCTTTTGCCTTCATGGCGCGCTCCAACGAGTCGGCTTTTATGTTCATCATAATCACGGTTCCCTGGCTGTTTATATCGGCAGCATATCCCGGAACGTATTCTCGCAAAGGCGTGAAGGCGATAAGGTAAATCATGCCCGTTACCAAGGTTAAAATAATCGTTCCCGCAAAGACAAAGACGTTCATTGGCGATAGTTTAAGGGATACTTTTTCCTCGAATGTATCGTCGTTCATGATAACGAGCCTGTATTTGTTTTTCAGGCGGTCTATCAGTTTAATTTTCTTCTTTTCTTCAGCCATGCTACGCTTCTTTTTTTTCTTCAGGGAGGGCAAATATCGAAAATTGGTGGTTACTTTCGGAATAGGTCTTTGCAAATCTGTATTTTTGCCGCCTCTATTTCGTTATGCTACGATGAATTATTTCAAATCCCTCCGTCTGTTTATCTTATTAATTTCAGGACTTGTAATCACTGCGCATAGTTATGCACAAATCGGTCATCAAGAGTCGGAGAAACCCTATTGGTATGCTTTTATTGACGGGCTTTGGGTGGATGCCGGTGCGGGATTGAGCACGATAGGGAAGTCCATTATCTCCGATGTTAATATGCAGTTCGGGGATAGCACCCTTATTACTATTGGGGCTTCACGAACGTGGGCTAGGGCATCTAATTACATCAGATCATCGGACTATTATGCCACTGCCGGCTATATTATCAAGAAGAAAAAGACGGTATCTGCATTTCAGGCGGGCTTAAGTTATTCAATGATGCGAGATTATTACTACGACTATAATTTATTATCCTTAATCACTGAAAAAAGCGACCGTGTGGGCATCGCTGTGCAAGGAAAATTTTACTATTGCCCCATCAAATCGGTCGGCTTCGGGGTACATATCTTTGCCGATGTGAATTCGCATCAAACGCATGGCTCAATCCTGTTCAGTATTGCCATCGGGAAGTTGAATTACCTCTATTGATTCCAAGAAAACGGCTTACAACGGCTTTTTCCGTTCTGTTTTCTTTTGCGATTGGATTTTCTTCTCATCCAACCGTCTTTCTTTGGCGGCTTTGCTGACTTTGGTAGCGATTCTTTTCTTCTTTTTCGTGAATATTTTGACGAGGAGTTTCAGGAATTTGTCTTTCACGATTTCTTTATTGCCAAGTTGCGTCCGATCGGCTTGGGAAACGAGTTTCAAGATGCCTTCCGTATTGATTTTCGCAACTGCTTTTTCCATCATTAAATCCTTTTCTTCATCCTTCAAGATGGATGAATTCAGGACATCGAAACTCAATTCCACTTTCGTAGAAACCTTGTTCACATTTTGCCCCCCTGCGCCGCTGCTACGGCTGGCTTTGTAGCTTAATTCGCCACTGAAATCCCGTTCCCAGACATTCATTTTATGATCTTAATAATGATCTCGAAAAAAAATGCCCCACAACATCCGGCGGGGCATTTCATTTTGCGGAAACCTTACTTTTTGCCTGCCTTCTTGGCAATCTTTTCGGCTTTTTTTTCCTTCGGCGTTTTCGTAGGAGCCTTTTTGGTTTCCTTCACAGTGGTTTTTCCTTTTGCCATAACTTTTTTACTAAAATAAATATTATCATTAAATGAAGGCACAAAAATAATAAATCGGGCATTGGCAAAAACATGGCTCCCCTCAAATTTTTCAACAAGGTATTGTTAATATTTTTTTGGATGAAGGGTGGTCGTCGAGAATTTTTAGGGATTACATTTGATATTCTGGGGACAAGGGTCAATATTCTGGGTATTGTTCTTGGTATCCTGGGTATTATCCTTGGTATTCTGCGTATTGTCCTTGGTATTTTGGGTATTGTCCGCGGTATTCTGGGTATCGTCCTCAGGATTCTGGGTATAAACTAGAGTAAAACATGTGCTTTTTTGACCCCAATTATGATGGCGAAAAGGGGCATGGCGAAGTTTTTTTTGCAAATGCTTGTATTTATTAATAAAATTTTTCCTATTTTTGTCGCTCCAAATAAAATATAAATTTTTACTAACAACAATGGCACGAAGTATGAAAACTGCAAAACGAATGAAACCAAATGAAACGGTTTTCGTATTATTGGCTTTTAAAAAACCGAACAAATGAAGATGAAGAAAGTTGTACTAATGGCGATTTTGGCGATGGCAGTGAGTTTATCGTTCGCTCAAGACCCTGAATTTACGCAGTTTTATGCAGCTCCGCTGTATTTGAATCCTGCTTTTGCCGGCTCGGTGAGATGTCCTCGCTTTACCATGAATTATCGTAATCAATGGCCCGCCATCCTTGGGCAATTTATTACTTACGACGTGGAATATGACCAATATGTCGCCTCCTTGAGCGGCGGAATTGGTATTTTGGCATGGAAAGATAATGCCGGAACGGGAACAATTTCCACCACAAACATCAGCGGGATTTATTCCTACCAGATGAATGTGAATCGCGACTTCACGATTAATGCGGGCTTTCAGGCAAGCTACATGCAGAAGAACTTGGATTGGAGTAAATTGACTTTTGGCGACCAAATAGACCCTCGCTATGGGTTTGTTTATACTACGCAAGAGATTGCACCGAAAGGAACCAGCAGTTTCTTGGATTTGGATGCCGGAATCATAGGCTATACCAATGAATTTTACGGCGGCGTATCCGTAGATCACCTTTTACAGCCCGATGAAGGATTTATCTCTGCCAACAGCCCCCTTCCGATGAAGTTCACGGGGCACTTTGGGGCGTTAATCCCTATGGATGATTCGAGACATAACACCTCCTATATATCTCCAAACGTCTTGTTTGTGATGCAACAGAACTTCCAGCAGTTAAACCTCGGGCTGTATGTATCTCGAGGACCATTGGTTGGGGGATTGTGGTATCGTTTGGGTGATGCTATCATCGCATTGATTGGAATACAAACCTCGGGGCTTAAATTTGGATACAGTTATGATATTACCATCTCGAAATTGAGCAATGCAGCGGGAGGTGCCCATGAAATTTCATTAGGTTACCAGTTCGATTGCCACCCACGTAAGAGAAGATTCAGGACTATTAGTTGTCCATCGTTTTAATTGATTAAATTAATAAGAATACAGATATGAAAAGTAAAATCAAAAGTTATTTCGGTGCATTAGCCTCACTCGCAATGGTGATTTTTATCAGTTCCTGCGGTAAAGAGCATTCCTCTACAACCGGATGGAACTATAACGACCCTAAGAATGGCGGTTTCGAGGTCGTTCCTTATGAAGAACAAGAGACCGGTCCGGGATTAGTCCTTATCGAAGGTGGTACATTTACCATGGGTCGCACGGAACAGGACATTACCATTGACTGGGATAACATTCCTCGTCGTGTTACAGTCGCTTCCTTCTACATGGATGAAACCGAAATCGCGAATGTTCACTATCGTGAGTATTTGTATTGGTTAGCCCGTGTTTTCGGTAATGACTATCCTGAAATCTATAAAAAAGCTCTCCCCGATACCTTAGTATGGCGAGATAAATTGGCATACAATGAGCCTTATGTCGAATTGTATCTCCGTCATCCTGCTTACAATGAATATCCTGTGGTAGGAATTAACTGGTTGCAAGCGACTGACTACTGTGCTTGGAGAACAGATAGAGTTAATGAAATAATTCTTGTCCGTGAAGGCATCCTGAAAGTGAATTATAATCAGGTTAATGAAGATAATTTCAACACCGATGCTTACTTAGCCGGACAATATGTCGGGATGGTCAAGCAGGATGTCGAAGACTTAAACCCTGCCGGCAAAGGCACTCGGAAAGTAAGAATGGAAGATGGAATTTTGCTTCCTCGCTACACCCTGCCTACCGAGGCGCAGTGGGAATATGCTTCTCTTGGGTTGATCGGAAACACCCAGTTTGAAAGGGTGTATGATAGAAGACAATATCCTTGGAATGGGCACATCGTTCGGAATGCCGATGAGAAATTCAAAGGCGAAATGATGGCAAACTTTAAGCGTGGACGCGGTGATAACATGGGTGTTGCCGGAAACTTAAACGATAATGCCGACATCCCGGCTCCCGTACATTCCTATTGGCCCAATGATTATGGTTTATATAACATGGCAGGCAATGTCAGCGAGTGGGTGATGGATGTTTACAGACCTCTTTCGATGGAGGATTTCAACGACTTCAACTCCTTCCGAGGGAACGTGTTCAAGACACAGGTTCGGGATGACGAAGGTGCTATTGATGAGAAAGATTCGCTCGGTAGAATTAAATACAGAGTCGTTACCGATTCCGATAATATCGGTCGCAGAAATTATCAACGCGGCGACAATATTAATTACCTCGACGGTAGCGTAAACGATGCGACCAAAGACTCCTTAGATATCAGATATGCCTACGGAGTTACCTCCATGATCAACGACAAAGCCCATGTATATAAAGGCGGTTCGTGGAAGGATAGGGCATACTGGATGTCGCCAGGAACACGTCGCTTCTTAGATGAAAAACAATCCACCGATTACATAGGTTTCCGTTGTTCGATGGCACGTGTCGGAAGCCCTGTAGGACTGGGCGATAAACCGAAAACAGCTTCGATAAAGTAAATTCTTTTTATTAATCATAATTAAAAAAGGAGGCTCAACAGTCTCCTTTTTTAGTTTTATACCAAATCAATCTTTCAAGATTTCTTGGCGCAGCAGATTCAATGCCGTGATACAGGTGCGGATGATGTTCCGTTCCCTGTCATTTCCGAAAAGAAATCTCTTCGCGATGGTACGATGGGGTGTGGAAATCGCAATCCAAACCGTACCTACAGGCTTATCGTTCGTGCCGCCACCTGGTCCTGCAATGCCCGATGCAGCTATCGAGTAATCGGTCTTGAATTGTGCTCTCGCAGCAGTCGCCATCGCTAAAACTACTTGCTCGCTGACCGCTCCGTATTGTTCCAAGGTTTCTTTTTTTACGCCGAGGATATTTTCTTTTATCTCATAAGAATAAGTAATCAGCGAACCCTCGAAGTAAGCCGAACTGCCCGGTACGCTGGTGATCCGGTGGGCTATATATCCTCCGGTGCAGCTCTCGGCGGTGGACAGTTTCCTCCCTTTATCAGATAATAAACGTCCCACTATCTGCTCCATCGTCTCGTCGTTGTAGCCGACAATGTATTGAGTAATCAAAGGAGTCAGCGCATTCATTAGTTCTTTGATTTGCTGTTCCAATTTCGGTTTATCTTCTCCAATAGCGGTGAGGCGAAGGCGCAACATTCCGGTAGATGGGAGGTAAGCTAACTTGAATCCTTCCGGCAGACGATCTTCCCAATCGGCGATGCGTTCAGAGAGGAATGATTCGCCGATACCTTGTATCAAAATCGTTTGGTGGATGATGTTTGGGGTCTTGAATTGTTCCTTCAGTTTAGGGATGACGAAGGTCTCCATCATCGCCTTCATCTCATACGGAACGCCAGGCATGGACACGAACACTTTCCCGAATTCGTTGAACCACATTCCGGGGGCTGTGCCCTTCGTATTCCCGATGACCACGCAGTTTGCGGGGACATCGGCTTGCCGTTCATTGATGGCGGTGTAGGGCAGTTCGCGGGATTCAAAAATCTTCTTCACGTCGCGATATACATCCCAATTGCGCACCAGCGTTGTCTGGAAATAGTCCACCAACGTCGCCTTGGTAATATCATCTTTGGTAGGTCCTAAGCCGCCGGTAATAAGGATGACATCGGCACGGGTACGGGCTTCGTCGAGGGCTTTCATGATGTGATCTTTGTTATCCGAAACCGATGAAATCTGTTTCACCATAATGCCTGCATTGTTCAATGCCTGCGCCATCCAGGCAGAGTTGGTGTCCACGATTTGTCCGATGAGAATTTCATCCCCTATGGTGATTATTTCGCAAAGCATATTGTTGGTTTAAGATTTTAGATTTAAAGTTTAAGGTTCGTGGATTCAATCATTATGCTGCAAAATAAGCAAATTAGTTCTTCTTATAATCGGAGCGATAAAGAATCTCTACAACATCCGATTCATTGCCAATATCCATGTCTTTAATAACTCCTATTAATTTTATCAAAACCGGAATGCCCACATTTTTTGTGTTGATAGGAATCTCGAATTCAAGGCTTGCTTTGCCGAATTTTTCAAAGTCCACCCACACTTTACTCTTACCGATTTTCAATTTTATCTTATGCATTTTGACATCAATAACCGAGGTAATAATCTTGATCGTTTTCCCTCTCACAATCACTTTTAAGGTTGGTTTATACTTGTCTTTTTTGAAATTAATTTCTGCCCCATAAAATAGTAATGCACGCCCGATGCCGAACGAATAATTAGGATGATTCATAAGAATACGGCGCAGCTCGCTGATGAATCCAAAAATGTTGGAAGGCACTATTTCAGGATCCAATCCAAAGTCAGAAAGCTTCGGAAGCACGCTCATATTCTTCCCCGATTTCCCTTCATTCAATTCATTAAAATAACTGTTAAAAGCCTTCAGAAAGGAAGCCACATTTTTCTTATTCTTGATGAAATAGGCATAGATCAGGTTGCACTTATGCACTAAATCAAGCGTGTCTTGAGAGATGCCCAAGTCGTCTTTATAATGAATTAAATTTTCATCCAGATGTTCCAAAAACTTTGCTCTTGCGGGTATGCTCCGAGGCATCCAATTCCTTCTTGCCATTGATTTCTGTTATTAAATAGCTTCTAAAAGCGGCTGATTTATGGTGAATATCCTTCTAAAATGGTCTGCCCAGAACACTCGGGCAGAAGATTCTGCTCGGGAAATAGTTGAACCCGCTCTGGAAACAGCAGTTTCTGGCGTAGGGTTAGCAGTTTTTGCTGTAGAAACAGCGCAACCTGTGATAGAAACTGCAGTTCGTGCCATAGAAACTGTTGTTCCTGGCGTAGAAACTGCGGTTGGAAGACCAGCTTTATCTGCCCGAGTGTCCTGGGCAGACGAGTTTGGAATAGTAATTCCTGACCTTGTCGTGCAATCTTCCGTTGTAATCAGCCATTTAAGGCTAAATATTCCACCTAAAACAGTGATTTTTTTTGATACCACTGTTTCTATGCAGAATAAAAGGAATGATTTTTTGAGGTTCATTTTGTAATTCAATTCGGCAAAGATATACATCCGACGGAGATTGTTTAAGGTTTAAAGTTTAAAGTTGTCCACGACCTTAAACCTTAGACTTTAAACCATAAACTTTTTTTCTACTTTTGCATCCTAACAAAAAAATACAAGCATCATGAAAAGATTAATCGTAACAATTTCATTGGCAATAATAGCCGGAATTTCTTTTGCGCAAGACGCACAATTTTCGCAATTCTATGCCGCACCATTATACCTCAATCCGGCATTTGCCGGCACCGACAGCGGCGCGAGATTAGGGTTTAATTTTCGGAATCAGTGGCCCAAAATCCTTGGGCAATTCATTACTTATGATTTGGAATTTGATCATCATATTAATGCCCTGCATAGCGGCTTTGGCGTAATAGCAATGAAAGATGAAGCAGGGTCAGGAACAATGAGCACTACAACTTTTGGTGGCATGTATTCCTTCCAACAACATATCTATAAGGAGTTGAATATTAGCGTCGGCTTGGAAGGTGCGTATATGCAAGAGAATTTGGATTGGAGTAAATATTTCCCTGGCGATAATCAAAATCCCAGGTTTCCTTGTTTTGATACCGTAATTCAAGAAATTGCTCCAAGAGGTACAACGAGCTTTCTTGATTTATCTTGGGGAATGTTAGCCTATACAAAAGAATTTTATGCTGGAATATCTTTAACACATATTACAGAACCTAATTTCTCAATGATTTCGGCAAATTGCCCCTTGCCAATGAAAACTACTGCTAATTTTGGAGCCATGATTCCAATAGATTCAGGCAAGGTTACTACTTACCTCTCTCCGAATCTTATCATCGTGCAGCAAGAAAACTTTCAGCAAGTTAATCTTTGAATGTATGTGCAGCGGAACTGGTTAATAGGCGGCTTGTGGTATCGTTTTGGCGATGCAATCATTGCCACCTTGGGTGTTCAATTTAAAGGATTCAAATTGGGATATAGTTATGATATTACCATCTCCAAGTTAAGCAATGCTGCCGGTGGTGCGCATGAAATATCATTAGGATACCGCTTCCATTCCAAGCCGAAGAATGCAGGTTTCATGCCGATAAATATCCCTGCCTTTTAAGAAGCGTTTAAGGTTTAAAGTTGTACACGACCTTAAACCTTATACTTTAAACCTTAAACTTTCCTACTTTTGCGGCATGAACGAAAAGACGGAAGCCTTCGCAAGATTGCTGAAAATAATGGATGAATTGCGGGAGCAATGCCCCTGGGATAAAAAACAAACGATGGAAAGTCTGCGCCATCTGACCATCGAGGAAACATACGAACTGACGGATGCCATCATCGAAAACGAACCGGAACATATCAAGAAGGAATTGGGCGATTTGTTGCTCCATATTGTGTTTTATGCACGGATAGCTTCGGAGACCGATTTGTTTGACATCAAAGATGTCATTGATTCGCTTTGCGAGAAATTGATCCATCGCCATCCGCATATCTATGGCGATGTAAAAGTGGGCGGCGAGGAAGATGTGAAGCGGAATTGGGAGCAACTGAAATTGCAAGAGAAAGCGATGAATGGCGAGGTAGGGAATAAGTCGGTATTGGATGGCGTAACGAAGTCCATTCCCGCCATGATCAAGGCAATGCGCATCCAAGAAAAAGCACGAGCAGCGGGTTTTGACTGGGAAAACAAAGACCAAGTGTGGGATAAAGTGATGGAAGAATTGCAAGAGTTTAAAGAAGAAACCGTGAAGGAAATCCCTGACCAAAAGCGGATAGAATCGGAATTCGGCGACCTGATATTTTCGTTGATAAACTACTCTCGATTCATAGATATTAATCCTGATGAAGCCTTGGAACGGACCAATGTTACCTTCATCAAGCGATTCAAATATATTGAAGAAAAAGCGAATGAATCAGGCAAGAAATTAACCGATATGACGCTGACAGAAATGGATGTTTATTGGAATGAAGCAAAGAAAAATGAAACTCATTAAACTACTCTAATAAATAACTTATGAATAACTTTTTACCTTTTGCGATTGCGGTGTTACTGTTGTTTAGCACCTTTATTACCTTTGCACAGCCACCTGATGGTGATTCAACAACAGTTAAAGTTTCTTTTAATAAACACTATTTCAAATCCTATGTTACCGATACCAGGGATATAATTGTTGCACCGTTTCATTGGAATACGAATCAAGCAATTGCAGCCACTTCGGTAGTAATTGCTTCGGCAGCAATATCATTTGGCGATCTTAAAATCAAAGATTTCTTTCAACGAAGCAAAACACCATTCACCAATAATCTTTCTACTTATGGATTTGAACGATGGGGCAGCGGTTTCTATTCGATGAGCGCAATGCTTTTGTTTTATACAGGAGGAACAATTTTTAAAGATGATAGATGCAAGAAAGTTGCTTTGCTCGGAGTAAAGACTTATCTATTGACGGGAGGAGCGGTGTTTTTTCCAAGGTTTATCATACAACGATACCGCCCTCAACAGTCTCCCGATAATCAGTTTAACTTTGCAGGACCGACAACTCCTTTTACTTATAACTCTTCGCCATCAGGGCATACTACTTCGGGCTTTGCTATTGCTACAATCATTGCTTCGGAGTATAAAGAGAAACCGCTTTTGGTAATTCTTTCTTATACCGTTGCCACACTTTCAGGCTTATCTCGGTTGAATGATAACAAGCATTGGGCATCTGATGTATTCATTGGTGCGGCAACAGGTTATGCTATGGCAAAACTTATTTACAATAAAAACAATTGGGGAGTCAAACAATTCAAAGCCTTATGAAAATAGTATTGATAGGATCGGGGAATGTGGCTACTCATTTGGGAAAAGCATTTAGTATATCTGGGCATGATATACTACAAGTATTCAGTAATACCGAAGTCAATGCAAAGGCTCTGGCAACGATTTTAAAATGTGAATTCACTAATGACATGGATAAGATAATTCCTAATGCCGATGTTTATTTTATTGCCTTGAAGGATGACGCTATCGAAGGTTTTACTAATAAATTCAGATGCCTCGGAAAGGTTATTATACATACTTCTGCAAGTCTCCCGATGGATGTTTTGAAGAAGACAAGTAATGACTACGGAGTGCTATATCCACTTCAAACATTTAATAAAATGATGAAGCTTGACCTTACCAACATTCCTATCTTTATCGAAGCAAATAATGACAAGTCGAAGAAGGTTGTTACGTTATTAGCAATGGGTATTTCAAACCAAGTAATCGAACTAACATCAGATCAACGGCTGACTCTTCATATAGCAGCGGTATTCGCGAATAACTTCACCAATCATCTGTATAAAATAGCAGATGATATTCTTTACGCATCGGGTCTTGAATTTGATATTCTGAAACCATTGATAAAAGAAACTGTTGATAAGGTAATGTCCAATAAACCCGCCAATGTCCAGACAGGTCCTGCCTCTAGGCAGGATGATAAAACCATTAAGAAACATCTTGAATTATTAAAGAACTTTCCTTCTTACAAACCAATATACGAATTACTTTCGGAGAGTATCGAAAAGCAAAGCAAGTAAATTATTAAACCATGTTAACAATCCTTCGTTTAATCCGTTTCCCGAACCTTCTTATCATCGCATTGACGATGTATTTAACCAGGTATTGTTTGCTTCTTGAATTCGATAGCCAAGCCTTAAAATTTGTTCCATTAGCCTTTACGTTAAACACCATTGGTTTTATTTTTTTAGTTGTTTCTACATTGTTTATTGCTGCGGCAGGATACATCATCAATGATTATTTTGATACTAAGATTGATGCGATCAACAAACCAGAAAGGCTGATCATCGGCGTAAGCATATCAAGGCGAAAGGCAATGTTTGCACATACTATTTTGAGTTCATTGGGTGTGATAATCGGCTTCTGGTTGGCTTACGAGATCCATCATATTATTTTTGGTTGGATCAATGTTATTACGGTCGGCTTACTATGGTTTTATTCGACATCTTTCAAGAAAAACTTCTTGATAGGTAACCTTGTGATTGCGTTATTATCTGCATTAATACCTATTGTGGTGGGGGTATTCGAGCCTAATGCTTATAAAGAATTATATTATTTTATCATAGCCTATGCTGGCTTCGCATTTCTTATTTCATTGATACGAGAAATCATTAAAGACCTCGAAGATATGGATGGAGATATAGCCGAAAATTGCCGTACATTGCCCATAGTATCAGGAGTGAATACTACGAAGACAGTCATCATACTTTTGATTGCTATTGTCATTGCATCCATTAGTTATGTCATCGCAATGCCATTCCTTTCCGGTAATAAAATATTCATTCTTTACTCTGTCTTTGCGGTGCAAGTTCCGTTGCTTGGCTTGATTTATCTGGTGGTGAAGGCAAAGAGTAAACAAGCGTATTCTATCTTGAGCACCATCACCAAAATCATTATGCTTACTGGGGTTCTGTCTATGTTTGTGTTCAATTATACCCTCAATCATTAACTAATTATACCGTGAATAATTTCATTCCAAAACAGAACATTATCCTTGCCTCCAAGTCTCCAAGAAGGCAACAACTTCTCAAAGATTTAGGGTGGGAGTTTACCATTCTTACTAAAGATATTGACGAGAGTTTCCCTGATTATTTAAAGCGTGAAGAAGTTGCTATCTTCCTTTGTGAACATAAGGCAAAAGCCTTTAAAGACATCCTGTCCGATGATACCCTGGTCATCACAGCCGATACCATTGTTTGCCTTGACGACCTGATTATTAACAAGCCTGAAGATGCTGCCGATGCCCGCAGGATACTGAAGCTGCTCTCCGGAAGACAGCACGATGTTTACACAGGCGTTTGCATTTCTTCTAAAGATAAAATGATTTCTTTCTTCGTGAAAAGCAGCGTCTTCTTCAAAGAGTTATCCGATGCCGAAATAGATTACTACATCGGTGTTTACAAGCCTTTCGATAAGGCGGGGGCGTATGGAATTCAGGAGTGGATTGGCTTCATTGGCATTGAAAAGATAGACGGTTCGTACTTCAACGTCATGGGATTGCCCGTGAAGGAAGTCTATGAAGCAGTGCTCAACTTCTAAATCTTCTTGATGCGCAAGGCTTACTTACAAATGCACCTCGCCATTTTTTTGTGGGGCTTCACAGGGGTGTTGGGCAGGCTCATTACGTTGTCGGAATGGGTGCTGGTTTGGTATCGTTTATTACTAACTGTCATCAGCCTTTTGATAATCCATTTATACACCAAACAAATCAAATTCCTACCCGTCAAAAGCATACTAAAAATAGCCTTGGTAGGAGTCATCATCGTAGCGCATTGGCTCACGTTTTACGGGGCTATCAAGCATAGCAACGTAACGATTACCCTTTGTTGTTTATCATCCATCGCGTTCTTCACTTCCTTACTCGAACCCTTGTTTTATAAAACGAAAATGGACTATGTCGAAATGCTTTTCGGCATTGCCGCGATAGCCGGTATTTATACTATATACCAAGTACAGGTCGGCTTCGGATTGGGCATCATATTAGCATTAATCAGTGCCTTTTTAAGTTCCATTTTTTCAGTTATCAATAAAAAAATGATCTCCACCCATTCCCCCGAAACGGTTACCTTTTACGAACTCTCCGGAGGCTTGTTATTCCTCACCCTTATCTTCCCGGTGCACCTTTATTTCCAGACCGATGTCGTCCTTATTCCAGATGCCGAGAATTGGATTTATATCGCCATCCTAAGTTTCTTTTGCACCACTCTCGCCTTCACTATTTCGTTGAGGGCTTTGCAAAAAATTTCTGCCTTTACCATGAATCTCTCCCTCAATCTCGAACCCGTTTACGGCATCGTTTTAGCTTTCGCTATCTTCCATGAAAACAAATCTTTGAAAGACGGTTTTTATTGGGGAGCTTCCATGATTGTGCTGATGGTTATTGCTCATACTTTTTATGGATATTATTTGCGTAAGCGAAGGGCTGTTTAATAAGATTTTAATGCTCGGTTCATTCCCCGAAAAATAGCCCCTCGTTCTGTGGTTGAATTTCTCTTTAATTCCATTTTATTAACACTGAATACCGTAGCAGAGATTTGGAGGGAGGGTTTTGGGAATGTTATTAAATACTCTGAATTCCTGAAAAGGCATTTATACTTAAATAACACTGATTAGCAAGTCCATATCGGCAAAACCGACACCAGTTTTAGAGATATGGAGTTTGCTATCGGCAAAACTGGCACTGGGAATAAAGATATGGAGTTTGCTATCGGCAAAACCGGCACTGGGAATAAAGATATGGAGTTTGCTATCGGCAAAACCGGCACTGGGAATAAAGATATGGAGTTTGCTATCGGCAAAACCGGCACTGGGAATGCTGGTATTTTGTTTAATAAAAACTTTTTTGGGGATGAATAAAAGGTTTATTATTTGATTAATTATATCCCCAAAAAAAGAGGCTGCACTTTGCAGTACAGCCTCCACTAATGAAAAATGAAATGAAATTATTCTCTATTTAATAACGGTAATAAAACCGTGGTCGGAATAGTTGATGCCGTCCACACCTTGGCAATACAGGACGTAATAATAGGTGCCATCAGGAACAATCCTGCCTCCGTTGTCGGTGCCGTCCCAGCCCGTTGGCGTAGTCCATTCTTTCACCTTTAATCCCCATCGGTTGTAGATCGTAGCTTTCACGATAGCCATGTTATGGAAGTCGGGCAACCACTCATCGTTCTTGCCATCATGGTTCGGAGAAATGGTGTTCCAAACAACGAGATGCGAGGTCTTCTTGACGGTAATATCTTTGATGATAGTATCGCGGCATCCGTAGAGATTTTCGGCAACGAGCATGATATGATACACCCCTGCGCTGTCGAATAAATGGAAGGCTATGGAATCATAAAGTCCTATCAAAGAATCGGGATGGTTGTGGTGGTAAGTATCGTTGAAGTACCAAGAGAAGATTTCGGCATTAGAAGAAGTGCTGCGGAAAATATCATCCAGCGGTTGGAAGCCTTCGAGAGAATCGGGGATGAAGTTCGCGATAACGTGGGGTCCTTTGATGAAACCGCTGTCCACAATCCATTTCGATTTACATCCATTAGCATCCGTAACCTGCACACTGTCTATCTCGGTCGTGCCTGATAGGAATGACAGGTAGCTGTTCGTACCAGTACGGCTCAACCAGTTGTAAGTCCATCCTGGCTGCCCGTCATACACCCATATTCTGGAACTATCGCCCCAACAAACGGAGGTGGCAGAATCATGTGGATTAGGCAAAGCATTGACGTTGACGGTAACATCTTTGGTCTTCGTACAGCCATGTGTATCGGTAACGGTAACGGTATAAACAGTGGTAGAAGTAGGATGAACGCTTTGGGTTTGAGAATTGGGACCATTACTCCAAGAGAAGGTGTATCCAGGGCTTCCATTGGAGCCTGTTGCACCAATGTTAATGGTCGTATCGGCACAAATGGTTTGGCTGACGGGTATCGCAGTAACGATCAAATCGGTGGGTTCTCCAATCGTTACAAAATCCGTCAGGGTACATCCATTGGCATCGGTGATAACAACGGTATAATTGCCGGCAATAAGCCCGGTTGCTAATGAAGCATTGCCTCCCGAAGGAGACCAAGAGTAATTATAGATGGTAGTGCCACCCGTCGGGACAGAAGTTGCCGTTCCGGTATTGCCGCCAAAGCAAATCACATCGGTATGGGAATGCGTGGAGGCTAAAGCGGAAGGCTGCGTAATGGTAATGCTGGTGTCCGCTAAACAACCCAGAGAATCGGTAACAGTAACGAAATAAGTCCCTGCCTGCAAGCCGGTAGCCGTAGCAGTATGCTGAATAGGCGATGTGGACCATGTGTAATTATACGTTCCTCCGGTACCACCTGTATCCACAACTACCGCGAGGGATAGGTTTCCATTACATGGAATAGGTGCTGCGCTATCCAAGATAATCATCATCTGTGGATGGGATAGGATTGTGAAATCAATGGTATCATAACAATTCAACCCATCATCAATAATAACAGTATAATTTCCGGTAGGGAGATTAGAAACTGTGGCGGTAGTACCTGCGGTGCTCGGAGACCAATGATACGTAAACGGACCAGGCTCACTGAAGACATGAACCATCGCTATGCCATTGTTTCCTCCAAAGCAAGATACATTAATCTGTGCCGAATCAGAGCCTAAGGTAGCCTGAGCACTAATATGAAACATATGTGTTATCGAACAGCCGTGTGCATCTGTAACAGTTACTCCATAGTTACCCGCAATAAGCGTAGATGCTGTACCCGTGGTAGAAGGAGATCCTGACCAATGAAATAAATATGGTCCTGTGCCACCTGTAGGATTCACACTCGCAAGCCCGGCATTGTTTGCATCATGGCAATAGATATTATGATGTACCGAATCAGCAACTAATGGTGGCGGAGCATGAATAACCACATTATCTATGACCAGACAACCTACCGAATCCGTAACAGATACATTATAAGTTCCCGGAGCTAAACCGCCTACTGTGGCAGTCGTGGCTCCATTTGACCAATGAAAAGTAAATGGGGGTATTCCCCCTGACGTAATGATGACACTGCCTGTACCGTCATTAGAATTGCTGCACGTGGCATCGGTAGAGGTATAACTGGTTGTTTGTCCTATTTGCACATGGATGGTTTCATAAGCCGTGTCGTTACATCCCCAGCTACTGGTTAATACTAACTGAACGGTATAGATGCCGGTATCTGTATAGACGTGATGTGGGTTCTGCGTACTCGAGGTATCATTAGCCCCCGATAGCGAATCTCCAAAGTTCCAGTTCCATCCCGTTATCGTCCCTGCCGGTATGGTCGAGGTATCGGTGAACGAGACATCATGGGTACAGACATTGCCATGTAAAAATCCGATATTAGCCCCTACAACCCGCAAACAATAGGCATGAACTGATACTCCTTCATAAGGACAGGCATTATCCTTAACATTCACTGCGAAGCAGTAACTAATAGTGTTCGCAGCACTGGCAGGAGGTGTCCAGGTGAAGGTTCCGGTCGGGTGAGGTGTTCCGGTAACTACAAAGGTAGCACCGGGTATATTCCCATTCCACCACATAGTTACGGTATCCTGCGGGTCGGCATCGTTGCTGAAGACTTGGAAGGTATAAGGCACTTGCGAACAAATCGTATCGGTAAACAAGGTGCTGTCGCCATTAATACCGCTTACCGTAGGGATATTATTCAAGCACTGAATGACATTAATCTGAATATCCCGCTCTACCTGCCCTATCAAAACCCCATTCCGATAATCAGAAACCAAGATCGCGATAACCCCAACATCATACGCCGAAGCATCAAGGCAAAACGTGCCGTTCTCTGTTTGGAACGTAGGCGGAATACTCGTTGTAACGGGCTGCGCAGAGTCAAATGTGGCATTATAAGTAACCGGAGTAAACGGATAAGTAGCTCCTGCAAGCGGCGTCATCAAGGCATATACTATAGAGTCCCCATCCACATCCGATGCTCCATTATTATAACAATACAATTGCCCCTCACAGATATAAGGGACCGGCAGATTACTAAACGTAGGCGAGTTATTATTCAGCCCGATCGAATCATTCAACATCGCAAACACTGTCAGATTATAATTAGCCGATAACGTATTGATCGCATTATTCCGCGCCCCCATGGAATAGGACATAATGAAATCATCACAATGATGAATATTCAAATCCAGCGTATCCCGATAGATATAAATCTTCACCCCAGGGTACGTACTGTTCGGATTCGTACAGCGAGACGTAATGTTAGGGCAAATCGGCGTTACCTCGATGTCTGATAACGAATCCACACGAGTCATCGCAAAGGTTGTATCAAACCCACACGAGGTCGAATGCAGGTTAAACAGATACGGATTCTGCATCACATACGTCCCTGCGCAATCATAGTAAAACTCATACGTTACAATGTACTTATTATTCCCGATACACCGGTACGTAATGTCCGCTCCCATCGCGTGGGTAGCGTAACTGTTTTGGTTTGCAGCAAAGAAAACTACCAATAGTACTGCGACTATCTTTCCGAATTTTAATAGAGATTTCATCATTGTTTTTTATTTAATTATTTTATGTTTCAAAGGATTCATTTTTTGTTTGAGGGGACAAAGTTCTAAAAAATTTCTGACATGGACAAACTTTTGCAAAACTTTCTTTATAAAATACAAGTCCCGAATCCCGATTTTGAGGCTATTTTTTTAGGAATTAATGCCCAAAATTCTGATGTTTCGCTGCCGGCTCTCGGTACTTGCTATCAAAATCGGAATCTGGCGGAGGGCATCCCCCGAAAACTCCTCCAAAACCGAAATTACTAATAGAAACCCACGCCTCCGTTCAGGTTGACCCCTGTTTTAGCTTATAAAAGTGCCAAAACAGACCCTAAATACCTTGAAAAGCAGGGCTGCTTTTCAGAAAACCACAACTGCTTTTCTGAAAACCACAACTGCTTTTCTGAAAACCACAACTGCTTTTCTGAAAACCACAACTGCTTTTCTGAAAACCACAACTGCTTTTCGGAAAATCACAACTGCTTTTCGGAAAACCACAACTGCTTTTCTGAAAACCACAACTGCTTTTCTGAAAAATAAAAAACTTTATTTTGGAATTATTCTTGGTTTCCTAAAAATTTTATCCGTTTTATGGGATACCTCCTGACCGAGGCGGGGCTGTGGATGGTTTTATCCCAATTTTTATCGTCATCATCGTTGTGTGATAGCTCCGCTTTGGCGGGCTGCAACACGACGATGAGGGGTAGGGTGATAATTTCTCTCTTTCTAATTATTATTTTTGCGGCTCATTATATTAAATTTATGTCATTAAATAAAGCTTTTATTGCAGAATTAAGGAGCGAGGCTACGGCTACGCGGAAGTTGCTGGCGTTGGTGCCGGCGGATCAGAAAGAGTGGGTGCCCCACGAAAAATCTATGAAGCTCGGGCGGCTCGCGACCCATGTTGCGGAGTTGTCTATCTGGGTGGTGCGGGCTGTTCAGCACGATTCGATGGACTTGATGAAGGACTGGGTGGTTAGTCCCACCTTCGATTCGGGTGAAGAGCTCGTGTCGCAGTTTGATAAGAACCTGGAGGATGCTATCGCTGCTTTGGAGAGTATTACCGATGAAGCCTTGCAAGAATTGTGGACCTTGAAACGGGGCGAAATGGTGCTTTTTACGATGCCTAAAAAGGTCGTGATTCGCAGCATGGCGATGAATCATTTCATTCATCACCGGGCACAGCTTGGGGTGTATCTCCGGCTGCTGGATGTCCCTATTCCCGGCATGTACGGACCCAGTGCCGATGATAAACGATAGGTTACGAATTGGTTGAAAAATGATTAGAAAATCGGTTCATCTGTTGCTTGTTTGTTTGCTGCCAGTATTGATGATTGGGCAGCATCTTCCGACGAATACCTTTCGTAGTAAAGCCAATGTGTATTATTGGCAGAATCGCTTGCCGTACGCGGGTTATTGGCAACAAGATACTTATTATAATATCAAGGTTTCGCTGGATGATAAAACGGATATTATAGATGGTGATGAAGAGCTTACTTATTGGAATAACTCGCCAGATACCTTGGCTTTTGTGTTCTTTCATTTGTATCAGAATTCCTTTCAGCCAGGCAGTTATTTGGATGACTTGCAAAAGAATAACGGAGCAAAGCCATACTACGGAAAGTATGAACGTGCGGGGCTTGGAACTACCGTTGATACGATTCTTATTGATGGAAAACCATTGCGGCATGAGATAGATTATTCTATCATGAAGGTCTGGTTAGATAAGCCCTTGGCAAGCGGAGAAAGCGTTACTTTTAAGATAAAATTCAAGACCTATTATGACAATGGCAGTACCCGCCGGCGGATGAAGAAGTTCATTGTCAGTGCGGGTTTCAAGCATTACGATGGTGTTCTTTTCTATCCCCGTATTTCTGTTTATGATAAGAAGTTTGGCTGGGATACCAACCAGCATTTGAATCGGGAATTCTATGGAGATTACGGATGTTACGATGTAGCCATTACGTTGCCCTCGCATTACATCCTGGATGCTACCGGAGTGCTGCAAAACAAAGAAGAAGTAATGCCTGATTCGTTAAGAAAGATATTAGATATTAAGAACTTTGTCGGGAAGAAATGGGATAGCGATCCATCCATCCCGATTATCCCTGATGATACCAAGAAAACATGGCGGTTTCATTCCGAAAATACCCATGATTTCGCCTTTACCTGCGACCCTACTTACCGGATAGGTGAGGTAGAATGGAAAGGTATTAAATGCATTGCTCTTGCACAAGAATCTCATGCCGGAAGATGGCAGAATGCAGCAGATTTTCTTAGTAAAATCATTCAATGTTATAGCCGTGATATAGGGATGTATGCTTATCCGAAGATAGTTGTTGCCGATGCTGCTGATGGTATGGAATATCCGATGCTAACGCTTGATGGCGGGCAAGAACCTGGCTATCGTTATCTCTTTGCACATGAGGTCGGGCACAATTGGTTCTATGGAATGGTCGGGAATAATGAGACTTATCGCGCTGCTTTAGATGAAGGGTTTACACAGTTTTTGACATCGTGGGGAATGGATCATATTGACGGACCATACGAAGTGAAAGGGAAGATAAAAAACCGATATGTAAGGAAACATTTTGTCCCTCAAACAAATATCTATACAAGGTCATACATGCCTTATTTAAAGGAAGCGATAAAGGGCGAAGAAACCACTATTAACACCCATTCCGATTACTTCAACGGTGCATTAAATCATGGTGGTTATGGTATGGTCTATTATAAAACATCTACGATGCTTTATAATTTAGAATATGTTTTAGGCGATAGTTTATTTCTCAAAGCGATGCAACATTATTTCCATCAGTGGAAGTTTTGCCACCCTTATATTGAGGATTTTCGTAATTCTATTATTCAATACACCCATGCCGATTTGAATTGGTTCTTTGATGCTTGGATGGAGACGAATAAGACTATAGATTACGGCATTAAGAATGTGAAAAAAGATAATTCCAATGACTCTGTTGCCGATAAATATCTCATTACTTTCAAAAGATACGGACGTATGCAAATGCCGATAGAGTTTCGGGTTTATGCTAATGATGGAAGGACTTATGATTACCTGATTCCATGCAATTGGTTCACTAAAAATACCGATGCTAATGTACTTCCGAAGTGGGAAGGATGGGATAAATTAAATCCTACTTATGTGGCTAATATCTGTGTTCCATCAGGCATCGAAAATATTCGGATTGATACTTCGATGCGAATTGCTGATGTAAATCTTATCAACAATTCGTATCATTTTCCATACACTATCAAATGGGACAGCCATGTTACGAACGCTCCTGATTGGGCGCATTACGAATTCAAGGCACGCCCGGATATATGGTATAATTATTTCGACGGAATCAAACTCGGTTTGCATATTAATGGTAATTATATGAACTTAAAAAACATCTTTGATATAAATATTTGGGGGAATTTCGGGCTTACCAATCAGTCTTCCAAGCCAAGTGATTATACTAATAATCCGTTTGATTATATTAACTACCGTTTTAATTATAAAACACCCTTAAATTGGCTGTCTAAAGGCGTTTCGATGCACCTGTCTGCCAAATATTTAGATGGTTTGGAAAGTTATTCTGCAGGTTTGGAGAAAGCTTTTGATAAGGATGAAAAAACGATATTATCCATCGGAATAAAAGCCATGTACCGCCAGGATATTAATGAATTAAAATACCTGCTATACCAAGATTTATCGCAAAGTAATCAATGGAACAACACGATTAATATAGGCATCAGGAATACGTATAGCCATGCCCACGGAACGGGTACTGTAGCCATGAATTTAAGATCGAACACGCTCTTTTCGGATTACAATTTTGCCTCTCTCAATCTGCTTGCTACCAATAAAAATACGTTCGGCAAGATAGATCTTAACGCTCGCCTTTTTGCACAATATACTACCGGAAATTCTATGCCGTTAGAGAGCCAATTATACCTCGCAGGCGCGAATCCAGAGGAGTTAATGGATAATAAATATACACGTTCGCGCGGTTTTGTGAATGAAAATTGGCTGGGATATGGGGCTACTACGAATCATTTTCAGGAAGGCGGCGGGCTTAATCTACGCGGCTTCGCGGGCTATCTCGTTCCGCAGCAAAGCGGTGATGGCAAGACCTATTTCGCATACAAGGGCAGCACGGGCGAATCTGTTTCTGGCGAAATCGGTTTTGATCGCTTCTTTTCTTTCATTAAACCGAAGGTAATTCGCGATTATTTTAAGGTAAATACCTACCTGTTTGGCGATGCCGGAATCATTAATTATAATAGTATTGATCAGCCGTTAGTATTTGCTGATCTTCGTGCTGATGCTGGTGTTGGAGTTGCTATTACGATTAAGAAATGGGGTCCTTTGCAAGCCATTAATCCCTTAATTATTCGTTTTGATATGCCATTAGTTTTGAATCGCGTTCCGCTGGATAATAATCAAGACCCGAGTGCACAGCCACAGTACTTTAAATTTCGGTTTGTGGTCGGTATTAATCGTACTTTTTAGGCACTTCATTTCCTTACAATATTTCTTATTAATAATCCGTTGAATGCAAAACCGAATTCCTGAAAGTGTATATGCTATCTGATCGGTTACGTACACAATCTGTCAAGTTATGTACATAACCTGACAGATTATGTACGTTCTTCATGGAATCACGATTTCAACGCCTCGAAAAACGATACCAATTTCCTTAATGCAGACGGATATAATCGTGCAAATCATCTCTTAAAGTATCGGCAGGTTGAACTTTGTAAAGATAATAACATTCATCAGCCATAATGCCGCCTTCAAAAGATTGAATCATATCTATCTTGACATCAGGCGAAATCATCGCCCTTGTCAGCGGGACATTTGTTTTGCCGCCATCCATAGAAAACTTCTGAAGGTTGGTCGAAATCATCAACACCTCGTGCCGTTCTTTGCCCATCAAATCAAGAACCGATTCGGCAAGATCTTTAAAGGTAATTGTTGCATTTCTTTGCTTGCTCCACACGCAATAACTGCCGTAAGCATGCATCTGCGAGTAATAAATCTTGTTATCTAAATACGAGGTCAAAGGAGCTAAGGTAAAATCCGTTACGCCCACTATCTTTAAGGTATCTAATTTGTTTTGATGGATATAATCTGCGGCATCTTTGCTAACAGAAAATTTGTTATTCAAATCAAAATTATAAGCTGCCATAGCACCTATTACATTGGTGGATAAAACAAGGACGAGGAAGGGTATCGAAATTCGTTTTCCTATGTTAGAAAGGGTATTTAAGAAAGTATTTTTGAAGGTTTTCTCGGGATAATATCCGGCAAGCCAATAACAACTTACCAAGACGATAAAAAGATAGCCGCAATACCGCATGTGAATTAAATCGGTGTAATAAAAAACGGCGAGAAGTATCGTCGTTACACCCATGTATAACAAGCAAATCAGCGGCTTCCGCATGAAAATAATGGAGGCAGTAATGAATAAAATAACAGGCATATAATACCATCCCCAAAGGTATGCTTTATTCTCCGAAAGCCATCCCCAAAAGGGCAATGAGAGCGTAGGATATTCCGGGAAATAATGATTCGTATTCCAGAAGTGGATGCTATCGGTATTGGGGATATAAAAATAGGAAACAAAGATACGAGAAGCGACCGTTCCCCATCGAGGCATCTCGAAAAACTCTGTTGCATAGAAGGCAGGGAAACCATTATTCTTGTCAGGCAGTATCTGATAAATCGAAGCGAGAATACCTATTAATAATAGCACGCCACCTCCGATTAATTTCAAAGTAAGCTCGCGGCTTTTTGCTTGATAAAAGATATAATCCAATACCAATATCCCCGCTATCCCTGCCGCTATCACCACCGCATAGATCGTTACATTGCAAAGCAATGCGAGTACGATTCCTATCAATAAATAATTCCTCGAACGATGTTTAAATAATGCGCAAGCGATGAAGATTAATAACACGCCAAGCCCATAACTACGGCTGATGACAGCATATTCGTACAGCGCGAAATAAGAAAACGAAAAAAGTATTTTAGTAACCATCCCCACCGTACTATATCGGTTGAAAACGTAGACGAATCCGCAAGCTATCAACAGATGCAGCCCCTGCATATACACAGGATTATGCGTAAAGCAAGTGATAAAGAAAAGCAACAGATGCCACAAGGCGGGATTGCCCTCGTATCTCATATTTTGTAATAACTGGGGCAACGAATGCGCATCGCGAGCGACGAGAAATGCCTGATGTTCGTCGCGCCACATTTCATGATGCGTAATTCCTAATAAAGCCACGAGGAAAAACACCCCCGTTACGAGGTATGAAAATACTTGCGGGCTGATATTGCTATCCCAATTGGGTGTAGCGTTATTCGTTTTCTTGAGTACCTTTGCAGGGGCGGGTTTATTGGTCTGTTTCTTTTGCTGTTTCATGCCGGCAAAAATAAAAAAGTTTAGGGTTTATGTTTCATACAGCCAAAAACCACAAATTATTACTTGAAAGGGGGGAATCGCGGTTGAGAATGGGAGAATCGCTGTAGAGAATGGGAGAATCGCTGTAGAGAACGGGAGAATCGCTGTAGAGAATGGGAGAATCGCTGTAGAGAATGGTAGAATCGCTGTAGAGAATGGTAGAATCGCTGTAGAGAATGGTAGAATCGCTGTTTTTTGGTGTAGAATTCTTGGGGAGGGGGAATTTTATTAGCCCAAAAAAGGGGAATCTTTCCTTATTCAAGAGAAAAATTAACTGTGAGTTTTGTAGTTTTGGCGGGATGAAGAAGATAAAAGTTTGTTTGGTTCTTATTCTTGCTCTTTGCGTTTCATGCAAGACAAAAAAGCATACTGATGGGATGTTTCATAACCTTATTGCTTCTTGTAACAAGGACTTATTTGTTGGTTTTATTGAGGATTTAAAATCAAAGAATTATTCAAAGGTTTATGAGAATATGACGGAGATTTGTAAGAAATTTCAAAGCGAGGAGGATTTGAAAATGTTGCTGAATTTTCATAATCAACTTTATGGGGATTTGAATTCTTATAGCATAAATATCTATAAAGTGCAAACCCAATTTGGCTTTGATAAGCCGGTTGCTTCGGTGATTTATGATGTTGATTATGCAAAATGTTCGGGGAAGATTTACGGAACTTTTCTGGTAGAAAATAAAGATACTATAAGACTTCAAGCTGTTCGTTTTATAATTAAAGACAGTTCACAATTTTCGTTTATTGATTCTTTGACTGCTCCATTTTTTAAGGACTTGAAGGAGAAGAGTTTTCCTGATATTTATAATAATCTGTTGAGTGAACGGTGCAGGTCTTATACTCCGATAATTAAGTTTGAGGCATACATGAATGATGTGAGGGCTGTTAAAATTGATACGTTGTTGAATACTCAAAATATTGGGCTTAGTGAGAAACATTTGGTTCTTTATTTGGCTTATCAAACGGACTCTTTGAAAAAGAAACTGAACCTGACTTATGTGAAGTATGGCGATGTTTTTTTGATTGAAGGGATTAATCTTAATTAAATAATTTGTTCCCATAATGCCACCCCTACGGGGTTTTGAGGGTGTTGTGTTTGGAATTATTTGCTACCAATATGCCACCCCTACGGGGTTTTGAAGGTGTTTAGTGAATGTGTTTTCTATTATGATTTCGTCCCTAACGGGACTTGCGTTGTGCATTTTATTTCATTATCCTTTTATGATTGCGACCTTCTTGGGGAGCAGCAATAAAAGGATTAACTTTATTATTAGTATTTTTGCGGGATGAATAACATACAAACTTTACAGGATTTTTTGAGGAGTCAGGGTGTCTTTGAACGCTTCGGATTGTCGAGGATTGGTGTCTTTGGTTCTTATGCCAGAGGGGAGAAGTATAATGATATTGACTTGTTGATTGAGGAGGATATTGATTATGAAAAGCGAGTGGAATTGAAGACTTTATTGGAGGAAAATCTTCATGCTAAAATTGATTTGGTCATTAAGAAATATGCCGAGCCTATCATCTTGAAACGGGCTATGAAAGATATGCAATATGCTACCCGATATTAAGAATGATTTGGTTTATCTGCTGATTATTCTGGAGTCGGTTGAGAAGATAAATATTTATACAAAAGATTTTGAAACGGCTGACGATTTCTATAATGCTGATGAACAAATGGAATTTAATGCGAGCTTGCTTTTGCTGGGGAATATCAGTGAGCAGACTATCAAAATTAGTCCTGAACTGAAGGAAAAATATCCTAAAATTCCTTGGATTCAGATTAAGGGATTTCGGAACAGGGCGGCTCATGATTATACTGGAATTGATGCTGATGTTGTATTTAATATCATCAATTCTGAATTGAAGCCTTTGAAGGAAAATATTGTTGTAATTATTAAGGCTGAATTGAAGACTGGAAATTTTGATGGTGAAGAATTATTGGCGGCAAAGGAAAGTGCGTTTTATAGGCATATTGATTTTCCGCGTTTTAATATTATCTTTTTATGATTGCATCCGCCCTTGCGGTGCAACAATAAAAGGATGATGAACACTATGATTAAACTTAGGCAAAATCCCATCACCCCTTAGAATCTTATCTTTGCCGCCTAAATATTTATAATAATGAGCAACATTGTAGCAATTATCGGGCGACCTAACGTGGGAAAGTCCACCCTCTTCAACAGACTGATTGAATCGAGAGAAGCAATAGTAGATGAGGTTTCGGGCGTTACTCGCGACAGGCATTATGGTCATGTGGAATGGTGCGGCAAGGCGTTTTCGGTCATTGATACTGGCGGATATATCCACGGTTCGGAGGATATTTTTGAAAGCGAAATCCGTAAGCAGGTGAAGATCGCTATCGAGGAGGCTGATGTCTTGTTGTTCATGGTGGACGTGGTTACGGGTGTTACTGATCTGGACTTGGAGGTGGCTGGTTTGATTCGTAAATCGAACAAGAAAGTTATCCTCGTCGCTAATAAAGTTGATAACAGTAAACGGATTATTGACTCGAATGAATTCTATAGCCTCGGCTTGGGCGAAGTGTTTTGCATCTCTGCCGTGAGTGGGAGTGGCACTGGCGAATTGCTTGATATGGTCATCGGTTCATTCGACAAGGAACATGTGGATGAAAACGCTGGCTTGCCTAAGTTCGCTATCGTCGGGCAGCCCAATGTCGGTAAGTCATCTTTCCTGAATACTTTGATTGGCGAGGACCGTAGTATCGTTACGCCGATTGCGGGGACTACTCGCGATAGTATCAACACACGATACAACGCTTATGGTTTCGATTTCCTATTGATAGATACCGCAGGATTGCGCCGCAAAACAAGGGTCAAAGAAGACATCGAATTTTACTCCGTCATGCGCGCCATCCGCTCGATTGAAGAGAGCGATGTTTGTATTTTAATGATTGATGCGCAGGAAGGAATGACCGCCCAGGACATCAACATTTTCCACCTCGCCGACAAGAACAAAAAGGGCATCGTGATCCTCGTCAACAAGTGGGATTTGATAGAAAAAGACACCAATTCCACCAAGCGATACATCGAAAGCATCAAAGCCAAAACCTCGCCATTCACCGACATCCCGATCCTCTTCGTCTCCGTCCACGAGAAGCAACGCATCCACAAAGCATTAGAGACCGCAGTGCAGGTATTCAACAGCCGCGCCGCGAAAATCCCGACCTCGAAACTCAATAAAATAATGCTCCCCATCATCGAATACAATCCGCCACCCGCCACGAAAGGCAAGCACATCAAGATAAAATACATCACCATGCTACCCGCCAAAACACCCGCCTTCGCCTTCTTCTGCAACATGCCCCAATACATCAAAGAACAATACCGACGCTTCATCGAAAACAAACTCCGCGAAAACTTTGATTTATCAGGCGTACCCATCTCGATATACTTCCGAGGCAAAGACGGAGAAGAAGATTAATAGCCATCATCATCATCCTTTTATTGTTGCTCCCCAAAAAGGTCGCAATCATAAAAGGATAATGAAATTTATTACCTTTCGATAACAAATTTACCTGTTTGAAAGACTTTATTATTTGTTCTTAAATCAAATAAATAAGTACCGGAGGCAAGAGACTTTTCTTTTAAATCCAATTGAACATTTTTTTCCTTCACATCCATTTTATGAACTTGTTGAAAGGAAGAGTTGTATATTGTAAGAGTAAATTGGTCAAAGTTATTTGGTGGATTAATATTAAAGTTAATTATCCTGTCTGTTGGATTTGGAAATACCTGTACATAACTAGGTGAATGTTTAATTTCATCAAACATTGTAGGAAGATCTCCACAAAGAGAATAAATAATTAGACTATCTAATCCAGTACTATTCCAAGTCCATAAATATAATTTTGTACCATCAGGTGTAGTTTCAATTGGTCTTAATGTAGTTGAAAGAGCATAAAACCCACCTCCTTCTTCACAAGCTCCAATTGCACTATCTTTTTCAAATAATAAAGTTCCATCTGTTCTATAAATGTAAAAATTTCCTGGATGAGTTTCAGAACAGATCGCATATTCAATATTTGTAGAATCGCAATCAAACAATGTTTGTGTAATATACATAGCTTCGTTATAGTTAGGAGGTTGGAATAAAGGAATAGGAGGAGCAACGTTTGCTAAATAAAGTGAATAATCAAGATTAAATAATCTAAATCCTGTGTTATCTTGAAACATATATTTATAATTATTATTGCCAATGTCAATAATGGCAAAATAAGCAGCACCGATATTTTGATTCATACTAAAGGAATGTTGGTAGTTAATTTGACCTTGCATTTTTAAGGATATACTTCCGAGAAGTATTAATAGGATTAGGATTCTTGTTTTCATTTTATTAGATTTTTATTTGTTATTAATCCTGCAAAACTACAAAACTCACGGTTAATTTTTCTTTTGAATAAAGAAAGATTCCCCATTTTTGGGCTAATAAAATCCCCCTTCCCCAAGAATTCTACACGTAAAAACAGCGATTCTACCATCCCTAACCGTGATTCTCCCATCCCTAACCGCGATTCTCCCATCCCCAACCGCGATTCTCCCATCCCTTACCGCGATTCTCCCATTCTCAACCGTAAAACTCCCTGCCGAAGGTTCTAGAAGATAAAAACAAATGTCATTTTATTCTTTAAGCAATTTATCCACAAAAGCAGTGAATTCTTGTTGCCATCGTTCATAATGAATACCCGTTGCCGGACCCGAAAATCCGGTATGTATCTTCCGTACTTTCCCTTTTTTATCAATAAAAATAGTGGTAGGATAAGAATAAATACTGCCCAACATCGGCAAGTTTCTCGCAATGGAATCCTTATTATTCGTGCAGCCGATCAATATCGGATAATCCACATTGAGCCTCGTTTTCAACCTCGAAATATTACTCTTCGCCTTCTTAAAATCGGGGAATTTCTCAAAAGCAAGCCCGATGATCTCCACACCCTTCGCTTTATTTGCCTTGTAAAACGGAGCAAGGAAGTTCGTTTCATCCAAACAATTCGGACACCAGGTTCCCATGATTTGAAGGATCACCACCTTGCCATCATACTTGGCATCCGGGAAATTCACTTTGGCATTATTGGTATCCACAAAAGAAAATTTTATACCCTCATACCCCTTTTTTAATTTCATCAACGTATCGGCATCGGGAAGAGTGTAAGCATTATTTTTCTTCCCGATAAAAGGTTCGTGCCAATGCGCCCCCGACCAATAATCGCCCTCTATCGTCCCGTCATTTTTCATCTTTCCTTTGAATAAAAACAGGTGGCAGCCATCGAATGCCGAGAGATTCATCGTTGAATCTATGACACTTCCTTCGAGATATCTGTAATCGCCAGTGGGAGTCAGGAATGTGCCGGTAATGGCGGTTCCGCTTTGTTTAAATTCTCCGATGGCATCGCTGCTATCGGCTGTATTTCTCGAAAAATGAACCTCCCATTTGCCCATAAAATCGGCATTTGCTGCTTTCCCTCCCGTAAAAAACCGAATGTTTTGGTTCGCATCGGCAGTGAATCGAATGATGTTATCTTTGGTGCGGGCATGGTTAATAAAATTGCCATCCATCCGCACCGGAGCATCTTTGAACTTCAGTATTTTCGCCTTAATCTCGGCATCGAAAACGGGCATCTTGATGAAGATGGAATCATCCGTTACCTTCACTTCCTCGGCAATAATCCGTTCGTCGCCATTCATAAAAACGATGCGCGTTCTACCATGATTTTCCTCCATCGCGAAGTTAAAAGGCATTTCCACACCCGGGTGCAGCAGAAGCATTGCCCGCCACAATATCGTAACCATTTTCAGTTTTATCATGCCGCCAAAATTAGGAATCGGGAGGGGAAATTATTGCGCCACAATTTTTGATTAGTCCTCTCGCATCCGATGTATCGGATGCGAGTGGACTAATAATCTCACAAAAAAACTGCCGATTCGGATTCAAAGTTCCAAGCTGCTGAAGCTGTTGGTAAATTAAATACCTTCGAGGAAAAGGTACTTGGTCGTTATGGATTATTACAAAAACCTTCTGTGTAAGACCATTTCGTAGCCACCTTAAATCATTTACACCCTACCTTAAATCATTTACGCCCAGACTTAAATCATTTACGCCCAGACTTAAATCATACTACCACCCGGTTTAAATCATTTACGCCCAACCTTAAATCATATTACCACCCGGTTTAAATCATTTACGCCCAGACTTAAATCATACTACCACCCGGTTTAAATCATTTACGCCCTGACTTAAATCATTTACGCCCAGACTTAAATCATTTACGCCCAGACTTAAATCATTTACACTTTAGTCTTCGACTGGGCAGAATTTCCCGTTGTAAAAGGCGGTTTTCAGGTGTAAAAAGGAACTTTTCTCAAAATGCCATTTGCCGGAATCATTTCCTTTTTCCTAATTTTGCTGCTTATTAATAAAATGATGATGATGAAAATCGGAAGGGGGTTGATGGTTTTGGTGCTTGCCTTGGTTGGGATGAATGGGATGGTAAATTCCCAAACTATAACTTTCATTGATGATACTGCCAACATTCGATATGATACAGAACCTAATGATATAATTCTTGATTCTCTGGTAAATCCTAAAGATTTTAACAAGGAATATAAGACATGGAAAGTTTATTTTGATCATAATAAAAAGCAACTTGCCTTTGAATCTTATCTCGAAAATGACTCTATATGTATTCATAATGATTATTGGAGAAATGGAAGGTTAAAAAGGAAAGGAACATTTTATAAAGTTACCAATGATTTTTTCGGTTGGGGATCCGATGAGACCTATTGTTCTAATGGTCAATTATTGTGTAAATGTTGTTTTAATGATGATACGTTGTGTATAGGTTACTATTGTAATGGTCAAAAACACTTTCAATATAATCGAATTGAGGGTGCTTATGCTAACGGACTTTATTTGGTGTGGCATGAAAATGGGCAAAAGATGAGCGAAGTAAATTTTGTGAAGCATGTTGAAGAAGGAGAGAAGAAATACTGGGATGAAAAAGGAAAATTGCAAAAGATTGAGGTTTATAAAGAAGGAAAACTTATAGAAACCAAATGAGAAAGCAAATCATCGTTTTTGGATTACCGAAAACTTTTATATCTTTGCGCCCTAATAAATAAATTAATAGTTAATAGAATGGCATTAAGTACCGAAACCAAGAAAGAGATTTTCAAGAAATACGGAAAGTCCGAAGCCGATACCGGCAACAGCGAAGCACAAATCGCAATGTTCTCAACCCGCATCTCCGCGTTGACGCAACATCTAAAAGCAAACAAGAAAGACTTTTCAACGCAGACCGCATTGATACAGTTAGTAAGTAAACGCAAACGCTTGCTGAAATACCTGATGCACGTTGACATCAACAGGTATCGTAAGGTTATCGCAGCCTTAGGTCTCCGTAAATAGTCTGCATAGATTTAATAGAATTAAAAGGGCAATTATTCGATTGCCCTTTTTTATATTTAATAACAATTAAAAAAAATGAATTATAATTTAAAATCAAAAACGTTTGACATCGGCGACGGCAGAACCGTCACGATTGAAACTGGTAAATTAGCAAAGCAAGCCGATGGTTCTGTTGTTGTTAGAATGGGTGATTGCATGCTTCTTGCCACCGTTGTTTCCAATAAAGAAGCTAAAGAAGGAATGGATTATTTGCCTTTGTCGGTAGATTATCAGGAGAAATATGCTGCTGTGGGTCGTTTCCCAGGTGGGTTTTTTAAGCGTGAAGCGAGGCTTTCGGATTATGAAATCCTGATCAGCCGATTGATTGACCGTGCGCTGCGTCCACTTTTCCCGGACGATTATCATGCAGAGATTCAGGTATTGGTTACGTTGATTTCTGCTGATAAAAACATTTATCCTGATGCACTTGCGGCGTTGGCGGCTTCTGCTGCAATCGCTGTTTCTGATATTCCTTTTGCAGGTCCTATCTCTGAAGTTCGTGTGGGAAGGATAGATGGAAAGTTGATTATTAACCCAATCATTTCAGATATAGAAAGAGCCGACATTAACCTCATTGTTGCTGCCACGATGGATAACATCATGATGGTGGAAGGTGAGATGAGCGAGGTTTCTGAAAAGGAAATGTTGGAGGCGATTCAGTTTGCACACGAAGCGATAAAGATTCAATGCAAAGCACAATTAGAACTTGCCGAACTATGTGGCAATAAACCAAAACGCGAATACAGCCACGAAACCAATGACCTTGAATTAAAAGCATTAGTTAAGAAGGAAACTTATGATAAAGTTTATGCCGTTGCTATGCAATGTAATAATGATAAGCACCTTAGACATGAGGCGTTCCAAGCGGTTCGTGATGCGTTCATTGAAACCATTCCAGAGGAAGAAAGAGATGCGAAAAAACCTTTCATCAAGAAGTATTATCACGATGTTGAGAAGGAGGCTATTCGTCGAATGATTTTGGATGAAGGCGTTCGTTTGGATGGCAGGAAGGGTAATGAAATTCGTGACATTTGGTCGGAGGTAAGTTACTTGCCATCTGCACATGGTTCGGCGGTATTTACTCGTGGCGAAACTCAATCTTTAACCACTGTTACCTTGGGTAGTAAATTGGATGAGCAGATGATTGACGGGGCTATGATTGAAGGTTATAACAAGTTTTTATTGCATTATAATTTTCCGCCATTCTCTACAGGAGAAGCGAAGATGATGCGTGGCGTTGGTCGTAGGGAAGTGGGGCATGGAAACCTTGCGATGCGTTCTTTGAAGAAGGTACTGCCGGGTTCTGATATTAATCCTTACACCGTTCGTGTGGTTTCTGATATTCTTGAGTCGAATGGTTCTTCTTCGATGGCTACTGTTTGTGCCGGTTCATTGGCTTTGATGGATGCAGGAATAAAGATTACGAATCCTGTTTCAGGCATCGCGATGGGCTTGATTACTGATGGTGAGAAGTTCGCAGTTCTTTCTGATATTCTGGGTGATGAAGATCACTTGGGAGATATGGATTTCAAAGTTACGGGCACTGTAAAAGGTATCGTTGCATGCCAGATGGATTTGAAAGTAGAAGGCTTGCCTTACGAAATTATGTTGCAAGCATTGGAACAAGCTCGTGCCGGTCGTTTGCACATCCTTAGCGAGATGAATAAAACCCTTGCCGCTCCTCGCGAAGATTACAAACCATTCGCTCCACGTATCATCAAAATGTCTATTCCAAGAGAGTTTATCGGTGCGGTTATCGGACCAGGCGGAAAGGTTATTCAAGAGATGCAACGTGAGACTGGTGCTTCCATTTCGATTACCGAAGAAGGCGAGTTTGGAATCATCGAAATCGCATCAGCCGACAAGGATTCTATTGATAAAGTATTAGCCAAGATCAGAGGCATCGTTTCCATTCCAGAGGTAGGAACGGTGTATGATGGCACGGTAAAATCTATCATGCCATTCGGGGCATTCGTGGAGATACTTCCTGGTAAGGACGGCTTGTTGCACATCTCTGAAATAGATTGGAACCGCCACGAAACAATGGATGGTTTGATGAAAGCCGGAGATAAAATCCAAGTGAAATTAATCGAAGTAGATAAGAAAACCAATAAGCTGAAACTGTCTCGCAAAGTTTTATTGCCGAAGCCAGAGAAGGTTTAATTCTTAATTCTTCAATAAAAAGCGAAAGCCCTCGGATGGAGATATTCGAGGGCTTTTGGTTTTGATGATGGATTACAAATCCATCATAGCAAGTTAATTTTTATGCACCATCCTTGTCATTCTCACTGCGCAGGGGTAGAGGGCATTGCCATTGGTGATTTTTACGCGTTCGCCGAAGGTGTTGTTGATGGTGGCTCCGGCTGCGAGTATCACGGTATCGTTGATGGTGACGGGTAGGGTGCCGATATTAATAATGGGTGTGCCTGGGATGGCATTGGCGATTTGTTCGGATGAATTTTTCTTGATTCTCACGGTTTCTACGGCTTGATATTCGGGCTGGATGGTGTGCTTGATGGTTGCGAAGACGATGAAGTTCAGGATGGCGAGATCATTTCGGAAGAGGTTCTTGGCGACGCGTGCCATCTGCATGTATTTGGTGTAGATGGCGTTGTAGGCGGCTATCTTGATATCGGTGGCTTCTTGTGCATCGCTGACGGCAGAGGTATAGGCATCGTGAGCGGTGTTGAACGCATTTTTCTGACCCAGATAACCTGCTTGAAATCCTGCTAACATTCCGCCGGCAACGAGTGCTGCATGGTTTTCTACATTTGCCATGAAGGTAACGCCGGACGCCATCATGAGGCTACATTCGCCGGGTTTGGTGGCGGCTTTGCCGTAGTGTGCCATGCCGGCTTCTATCTTTTTTTCTGCCCATAGATTTTCGGGGAAGGAGGCTTCGATGAGTTCTTTGAGATCGTTTGCGATGATGATACAATCTACGGTTTGCACATCCATCAAAATACGTTTTGCATCAATGACTGCTTGGCGCGAAAAGTTGTCGGGCAGGACAGATGCGGCATCTTTATCAGCGAGGAGATTGGTTCCCCAGGCGATGGTCCACTTGTTGTTTTTGGCGAAGAAGAGGGGTTGTTTGGTTTTGTATTTGGCGATGCCGATGACGATGATTTGGTCGAAGACGCTGAAGGAAGTCTTCCCTTTCAGAACAGGTCTTGCAGTTGTTAATGTTACAGGCATAAAATTTTTATTAATAATTAAGACTGCAAAATTACATTTTATTTTATAATCCCGCAAATTTAATCCAACTTTATTTCCCCCTCAAAACCAATTCCAAAGACAAAACATCTCCCAATACAGATTTTACCCACCAATAAATCCATCTTTTCCCTCCCCAATCACCCCCTCCCAATTCCCAAAAATTTCCCAAATCCCCGTTCAGACCGCCATAAACTTTGCCTCACAACCCTCTTACCTCACCCTACAACCCTCTTACCTCACCCCACAACCCTCTTACCTCACCCCATAACCCTCTTACCTCACCCCACAACCCTCTTACCTCACCCCACAACCCTCTTACCTCACCACACAACCCTCTTACCTCACCTCACAACCCTCTTACCTCACCCCACAACCCTCTTACCTCACCCCACAACCCTCTTACCTCCCCTCAAGACCCTCTTACCAACCCTCAAGACCCTCTTACCAACCCCAACAATCAAAATACCAACTATTTCCTACTTTTGCCGATATTAAATAAAAAAAACT
>CAIMUP010000106.1 GCA_903844645.1 uncultured Bacteroidota bacterium | reverse complement strand
TATGCCTTGTATTCCTTGTGGACCATCTGCTCCTGTTAGACCTGTATTACCTGTTGCTCCTGCTATGCCTTGTATTCCTTGTGGACCATCTGCTCCTGTTAGACCTGTATTACCCGTTGCTCCTGCTATACCTTGGATTCCTTGTGGTCCATCTGCTCCTGTTAGACCTGTATTACCCGTTATTCCTTGTATTCCTTGCAAACCCGTAGCTCCAGTTGCTCCTGTTATGCCTGTATTGCCTGTTGCTCCTGCTATTCCTTGTATTCCTTGCGAACCTGTTACTCCTGTTAGACCTGTATTGCCCGTTACTCCTGATACGCCTTGTATTCCTTGCGCACCAGTTGCTCCTGTTATGCCTGTATTACCTATTAATCCTTGTATACCTTGGATTCCTTGCGCTCCGGTGGCTCCTGTTATGCCTGTATTGCCGATTAATCCTTGTATACCTTGTATTCCTTGCGAGCCGGTGGCTCCGGTTATGCCCATAATACCTTGTAATCCCTGGATTCCTTGCACGCCTTGCAACCCTTGGGGTCCTAATGCTGCTACCCAGGTCGTTCCGTTGTAGTAATTGAACTGGTTGGTGGAGGTGTTGTAGATAAACAGCCCCGTGGCTGGCGAGGGTATCGCATCTCGTTCCGAGGATGTACATCGGGGGAGCAGAAATCCGAGGGTATTGGACCGGATTTCCACAATAGCGGACGCGTCTGGCGTGAAGGTAGTCGCTCCGATGCCCATACTTTGGGAAAATACCTTAGAATTTAAGGCGAGGAGGACGATAATAATTGTTAATAACTTACTACATTTCTGTGTTTGAGAAGTAAAATTGATCATTATATATATTTTTATTTATTAGCGTGAGGGGGGGAATGGGCTGCGCCACGTTCCAAATACGGGTTGTAAGATTGGTGTAAGAAATGCTCACTTTTTTCACGATTTTTTCAAGGCTTTTATTAGGCGTTGTAACACGCAACCTTTTCATCGGAATGGCTTGTTTCGTGGCATTGAGAGGGGTTTTGAGGAATTCCGTAAGTTTCTTGAAAACAGAAATATCTCGGTTTTTACCCGTGGTATTTGTTGTAATGGTTGTTAACTTCTGTACACCTTTTGCAATATTTTATGTAAGTTTAGGGCGCAAAATTAGCAAAATTTTGATACTCCTGCAAGTCATCCCAAATAAAGTTATGAACAATGGTTTGGTTGAATCGGCGATTTCAAGAGATCGGTCAAAGCGTTCCAGTCATCCTGCGAAAGCAGCCACATTTTTATCAATGGAAGCGGGATAAACATCAGATATAGCGGGATAAATATCGCTCCCAGCGGGATAAATATCGTTGGCAGCGGGATAAATATGGCTGGCAGCGGGATAAATATCGTTGGTAGCGGGATAAATATCGATGATTGGCGGCATAATTGCCCTTTTTTATGGGAGGACGTAGGGGGTACTTACCTCAAAATAAAAAAGCTCTACAGACGATTTAACGGTCTGAAGAGCTTTTTACTCCTTTTTTTAGGATTGAGGATTTATCTCCTTGATGCTTGCCAAACCTTAGCGGTTACATACGCTATTTCGGTGGTATGGGGATTGTAAATCGTGATGGTGGAATCGCCATCTTCCATCGGGAGAGTCCCAAAGGGTAAAAGTGTGCGGTAAGCTCCCGTAGTAGCGGTTCCTGTAAATACATGCAGCTCCCATCCTACTAAACTTTTGAGTTCGCCGGGTAATACAATCTTCGTAAGGCTCTTATTATGGAGTGGATTCACGCCGCTTTTCTGTAAATGTTCTTTCGGGGCGGCATTGCTGGTGAAGATGCCGTAATCTATCAGTCCGCGTTCTCTGCCTTTGTGGAGGATGAAGAGTTTATCTATCAGCATCCCGATTTTATCGTAGGGAATAATCATGTTTTCTTGCATGCCTTCTTCCTTGGCGTAGCTCTGTCCGATGGCTACGAGGGCGGCATCGCGGGCTGCTTCGCCCAGCCCCATATTCGTATTGATGGTCGCGATGACGAAGCCGCGATTCACGAGGAATGCCTCTATCGGAGCGGTGCCGGCGGAGTAGGTATTGTACTTTGTAACGAAGGCGTTCCAGCGAAGTACCCAATCGGCGTCTTCATTGGGGTAACTAAGTTCTTCGGTACCGATCAGGACGTATCCCCAGTCGGTCATCGTGTGATAAGCAGGGGCAACATCGACCTTCATATCCTGACCTGCCTCGCGAAGGACGTGTTTGGCGACGGCTAATTGGGTTTGCCAGAATTCATTCTTGGCTTGGCTGACTCCTGCGAGGGAATGCCAGGATCTTTCCAGCACGATGGCGGCATTAACATCGGTAACAATGTCCGCCATCACGATGCCTTTGGTGATATTGAAGTTGTGGACTTCTCCGCCAGTGCCGTCAGCGGTTATTTTAGTCTGCATGGCGAGTACCATGGTTAAGAATTCGGGTAAAGTTTCAGGTTCTACGTAGTGCATGTTTTAATTTTTATGGTTCGTATTTAATTTTTTATTTGGGATGTCGCAATCTGTATTCGTTTTTGTGGGTGCAAATATAGTTTTATTTAGATGAATAAAAACTACGTGGCTTTATTGTTTCTTAATATGATTTCTAAAGAGCGTTTGGTTCCTATCAGGACCTACCGACACGATGGTAATAGGAGTTTTGAGGCTTTCTTCGAGGAAGATGATGTAATCGTTCAGTTCTTTGGGGAGGTCGTTGATGGAAGTCAGGGTGGTTAAGTCCTTTGTCCAGCCCTTCATGGTTTTATATTGGGGAATAACGGGTTCATTCACGATGTCGAAGGGCATAAAATCTATCATCCTGTTTTGGTATAGGTAATCGGTGCATACTTTAATGGTAGCGAAGCCCGAAAGCACGTCCGCCTTGGTCATAACCAACTGGGTAACGCCATTTATCATGATTGCATAGCGTAATGCGGGGAGGTCAATCCATCCACAGCGGCGGGGTCTGCCTGTTGTAGCCCCAAACTCTTGCCCAATGCGGCGCAGTTCGTTCCCTATCTCATCGTCAAGCTCTGTTGGGAAGGGACCACTGCCCACTCTGGTAGAATAAGCCTTGAAAATACCGATTACTTCGCCTATTTTATTGGGAGCAATACCCAAGCCCGTGCAAGCACCGGCAGTAATGGTATTGGAAGAAGTAACAAAGGGGTAGCTCCCGAAATCAATATCTAACAACGAGCCTTGTGCGCCTTCGGCGAGGATCTTTTTGCCGTCATTAATGAATTTATTGAGCAAATGTTCGGCATCAATGCAGGAAAATGTCTTGAGGAATTCGATGCCCTCGAACCATTCCTTCTGAATATCGGTCAGGTCGTAGGTATATTCGTAGAATGATAAGATGTCTTGGTGTTTTTTCACTAAAAACTCGTATCGGGTGTGGAACTGTTCGTTGAATATATCGCCTACTCTAAGTCCGTTGCGCCCCGTTTTGTCCATATAGGTAGGACCAATGCCCTTTAAGGTGGAACCAATCTTTTCGATGCCCTTGGCATTCTCCGAAGCAGCATCCAGGAAGCGATGTGTAGGGAGAATTAAGTGGGCTTTCTTGGAAATAAAGAGTTTTGTATGCACATCTACGCCCATCTCCTGGAGTTTCACGATCTCCTTCTTTAGAATAATAGGGTCAATCACGACGCCATTACCAATTATGTTCATGCAATTGTCTCTAAAGATGCCGGAAGGGATAGTATGTAGTACGTGCTTGATATTATTGAACTCCAGAGAGTGCCCTGCATTAGGACCACCCTGAAATCTGGCTATAATATTGTAATCCGTGGACAATACATCCACCACTTTACCCTTCCCTTCGTCTCCCCACTGCAAACCCAAAAGCACATCTACTGCCATGATACTATATTTATTGATATTAACAAAACTTATTTAGCAATCCACCCTGATCATCCCGATATTATGAACCACTATCTATGCTTTACTGAAAGTCGCAATGGCATTAGTAAGGTCTGTACAGACATTGAAGACGGTATTCAGCTTGGTAATGACCAACAACTCGTTCATCTTGGCAGAAAGGTTGCAAATAACGGTGTCTCCACCACTTTTCCTCGACTTGGTGAGGATGGAAACGAGGGTATTCAAGCCCGTGCTGTTCATGTATTTGAATTGCTCCATCGAGATCACGAAATTATTCATTCCGTTCTGTATCTGGTTCTCGACCTCCTCTATCAGTTCGACCGTCTGGCTGCGATCCATCAGGTTACCTTCGAGGTTCAGGATGCATATTCCGTCTCTTTCTTCGATGTTGTAGCTAAATTCCATTTTGTTTTTTAAATTGGTTATTGGTTAATTAAAGTGGGAGGTTATAAGTGATATTTGAAGCGGTAAAACTATAAAATTCTTGGTACATAAATTTGTTCAGGGCGCAAAACTAACTAAATTTTTATCACTTTTGTAAATATTTTCAATTCCTTAACTATTGCTAGCAGTAAAAATGATGAACAAATTGGCTTCCCCTTCCCTGTCGTTAGCTGACATGTGGCTTTGTGCATTCTATCTTATTCATTCTTTTCTTTCCAATTCAGTTGCAGCCGTATCAATTGCTTAGCCTTAGCAGCCGTTATCGAAACGACTAATATAGTCATACATCCCCCGAATATTACGGAAGGAATCGTTCGCATCAATCTCGCTGCCAGCCCCGATTCAAAAGCTCCTATCTCATTCGATGACCCAATGAATATACTATTCACCGCAGATACCCTTCCCTTCATGTTTTCCGGCGTTAAAGTATGGATTAATGTACTCCGAACAATGACACTTACACTATCGAATACCCCACTGAAAAGCAATGCTGCAAAGGATAACAAAAAACTCTTCGAGATTGCAAAAACAATCATGCAAGCCCCGAATGCAGCTACAGAGAGTAGTAGTTTTTTTCCAGCATTTCTTTCAATAGGTTTATAGGCTAAAAACAATGCCATCGCGATTGCGCCCACAGCCGGAGCTGCCCGCAGGAAGCCTAACCCTTCTGCCCCAACCTTTAGAATATCTCTTGCAAAGATTGGTAATAATGCTACCGCTCCTCCAAATAATACAGCGAATAAATCGAGGGATAAAGCACCGAGTATGACTTGGTTGCTGAAAACAAACTTTAGTCCTTCTCTTATCTTTTCATTCATGCTTTGTTCTGCATTCGGCGGTGGAACAGGCTTTGCGGCTATCATAGAATATAATATTAAGGAAAGAAAAGCTACGAAAGCCATGAACAAATAGGTGTATTTAAAACCAATTAATGCGAAGATTATTCCGCTTAATGCAGGACCTGTTACGGCTCCTGTTTGCCATGCTGTACTACTCCAAGAAATTGCTTCGGGATACATCTCTCTTTGGATAAGTTGTGGCATAAACGCAAAATTGGCAGGAGCAAAAAAGCCTCGTGCTATACCGCTCAAAAAAATAATAAGGTAGAACGGAAAGGTAGATGTAGCAATTATTCCAGAAGCTGCATCCATCGAAAGAAAAGCTAATAATAGTGCACAAATCAGTAACCCGAATACAGTAATTTGTATGATTCTTTTTCTATTCATAATATCCGCCACATGCCCTGCATACAAAGATATTAGGATGAATGGAAAGGCTTCGGCAAGCCCTATCAAACCTAAAGATAAAGGGTCATTTGTTAATTTGAATATCTGCCATCCGACAATAACTGCCATGACTTGCGTAGCGAAAGTGATGAGGAATCGCGCAATGACAAACAACAAAAATTCTTTTGTTTTTAATACCGAAAAGAAACCTGTTTTTAACGACATAAACGACTTACAAATTTAAGAAACGAAGCAAACCCGTTGCAAATATTTAATCTTTTATATGCCAACTACCATCAACTTTGTAACCTCTAAGAAACTCTGCGATGCCAGTACGTTTGCGGTTCGGAACTTGTATTTCTATTACATTAATAAAGCCACCCGGCACTACTATCTTGAGGTTCGATTTGTTATCTGTCAAGATAGTTTTCAGAGGAAGTGTGGTAGGGAATATTTCTTTCTTGGTTTTATAAATCTTCGCCATGTAATCGTTGTTCATAGGAGAGATAAATTCTGTCCAGGCACCGGGATGCGGCGACATACCTCTTACAAAATCATGTATCTCTTCAATATTTTTATTCCAATCTATCTTACAATTCTCGCGGAATATCTTTGGTGCAGCATGAAGAATGGTATCCGGTTTAATATCCACGCTTTGTTTCTTCGTTGTGTAATGTTCTGTCTCGATAAGTTGAACTGTTTTCAAGACAAGGTCTGCACCCATTATCATTAATCTATCATACAGTTCTCCTGCTGTTTCATCCGGATCAATTGGTGTTCTTTCTTGAAGAATAATTCTTCCGGTATCAATTTCTTGTTGAAGAAGAAATGTGGTAACACCGGTTTCTTTTTCTCCATTAATAATTGCCCAGTTAATAGGCGCAGCACCTCGGTATTGTGGTAAAAGAGAGGCGTGAAGATTGAAGGTTCCTAAGCGCGGCATATTCCAGATTGCATTCGGAAGCATACGAAAGGCTACGACAATAAACAGATCTGCTTTCAGCTTTTTAAGTTCTGAAAGAAAGGCTTCATCTTTTAACTTATCAGGTTGAAGAAGTTTAATATCATTCGCAACAGCGAAGTCTTTCACTGGAGATTGGTGTATCTCCAATCCACGTCCTGCGGGCTTATCAGGAGCTGTTACGATACCGACTATCTTATAATTGTTATCCTTCAAGATTTCTAATGAAGGAACGGCAAAGTCCGGTGTACCAAGGAAAACTATTCGTAATTGTTTAGACATTATTTTATTTTGTGATGCGGCAAAATTAGTAATTCGACGGCTAACATATTAAAGGCTTATTACATCGAAGCGATAAGGGAGTGCTTGCATTTCAGAATAGAGAATGAATTAGGAATTACGATGTGCATAAACGTAATTGGTTTCATCATCCTTTTATTGCAGCACCGCCAGAGCGG
>CAIMUP010000105.1 GCA_903844645.1 uncultured Bacteroidota bacterium | reverse complement strand
TGACTTCTTCCAAGGACCTTGCCATTAAAGAAGGACCTTATTCTACCTTTGCCGGATCGCCTGTGTCGCAAGGGATTTTCCAATTCGACATGTGGAATGTGAAGCCTACCGATCGTTGGGAGTGGGATGAGCTGAAGGAGGAAGTTAAGAAGCATGGTGTGCGGAACTCCTTGCTGCTGGCTCCGATGCCGAAGCTTCTACTTCGCAGATTCTTGGTAACAACGAATGTTTCGAGCCTTATACATCGAATATTTACAGTCGTCGTGTTTTGAGCGGGGAGTTTATTGTGGTGAACAAACATCTGTTGCTCGACCTTGTGAAATTAGGTATCTGGAACAATAATCTTAAGACCAAAATCATCGCTGCAAATGGCTCTGTGCAAGACATTCCGGAGATTCCACAGCATATAAAAGACATTTATAAAACGGCTTGGGAAATCAAACAAAAAGTGATTATTGATATGGCTGCCGACCGTGGCGCATTCATTTGTCAGAGCCAGTCGCTGAATTTATTTATACAGGATGCTAACTTCGGCAAGCTGACTTCGATGCACTTTTATGCATGGAAGAAGGGCTTGAAGACGGGTATGTATTATCTCCGTACCAAAGCCGCTACGGATGCCATCAAATTCACGGTGGAGAAGCAAGCCGAGCCAGCAATTGTGGAGTATGTGGAGCCTAATGAACTGGATAAAGTGAAGGCTTTGGAGCAGATTTCTTGCAGCATTGACGACCCTGATGGATGTGAGGCTTGCGGAAGCTAAAAGGAAGGAGATTAACCAAATAACTATTAATGTATATTTTTACCTCTCCTCGACTTAAGGAAAGAAGGCAAGGCTTTGATCAACTAAAAGAAATATTAAAGGATAAAGTTAAGTGTTATATTATTCATTATTCATGTGAATCGTTTATAACAAGTCATGGCAGAACTCCAAGAATAACTTCTATTTGTATAAGAAACCTAAAAACTGCACAGACAACATCATTTTCAATTCACCTTCAAGCACAAATCGAAGGGAAAGATTTCAATAACCTTTCTACTGTCGAATACGATAAACTTGAAAGAGAAATGCTTAAAGATTTTTGTGCTTTTGTCAAAAGAAATAATTCATGTAAATGGATTCATTGGAATATGCGGGATTCAAATTATGGCTTTGAAGCATTAAATAATCGTATAAAAATTTTAGGCGGACAGAAATTTTTAATAATTGATGATTTTAAATTTGACTTTCCAATAATTCTTGGAATGATTTTTACATACGGATATGAAAAGAATAGACCAAACGGAAGATTACTGAACTTAGCTGAAAGAAATGGTATTACCACTCAAGATGCAATTACTGGTGCCGAAGAAGCAAAAGCCTTTGATGACAAGGAATATCTAAAACTTCATATGTCAACATTAAAAAAAGTTGATATTATTAACTCCATTATACATCGAGTTGAAAATGATGAACTCAAAGTATGTTCAAATAAAAAGGAAATATATGGTCTCACACTTCCTGGAATTTCTTTATTAATTAAGAATACACCTTGGCTACTTTTTTTAACTTCAATAATTGGTTATTTTTTGATTGCAACATTTGAATTAATAATACATCGCTTTTGGGGATCTAATAGTTAATTTAATCTATTTAATCCTCCATCCCCTTCTCCCCACCGCCGCTCTTCTCCTCCGCTCCTTCGGGATTAAAAAGGGGTTGGGGATTTTATTTGAGGGGAGGGGAAGCTTAATACCTCGAAAGCTTGAATTTTCAGATTCTCAAGGTTCAATTGACGTAACTAACTGATATTAATGATATAAGTTAGGATTTATGAGATTAAAGCTGGGGGAGATTTGCGTGAAATTCAAACAAATTTGTTTGAATTTCAATCTTGAGAACTTGGATTTCAATCTCGAGAGTTTGAATTTCAATCTTGAGAGTTTGAATTTCAATCTCGGGAACTTGAATTTCAATATCGAGAACTTGAATTTCAAAGTCGGGAACTTGAAATTCAATCTCGAGAACTTGAAATTCAAAGTCGGGAACTTGAAATTTAATCTCGGGAACTTGAATTTCAATCTCGAGAACTTGAAATTCAAAGTCGGAAACTTGAAATTCAAAGTCGGGAACTTGAATTTCAATCTCGGGAACTTGAAATTGAATGAAGTTTTAAATATTTCCCTTGTATGATATTCCCTTCTTGGGGAATGCAATAAAAGGATGCGGATTGCTATTTCCTAAAAGAAGGTTAAATTATTGGGGATTGGGGCGGAAAAGAGGGGCTATCTTTGGGAGGTTTTATATATTTGCGGCTCTAAAATTAAAATATATAAAATGAAAAATTGTTTAAATGTAGTTGTGTTGGCGGTGGTAACTGCCTTGTTTGGGGCGTGTACGAATCATGCCGAGAAAAAAGAAACGAACCCTCCGGTGGCTAATTCGGATAGTGCTTTCGATGTGATGGCGGATCGTTTTGCGGATATTCAGGTGCTGCGATATCAGGTTCCGGGGTTTAATGAATTGCCTTTGCAGCAGAAGCAACTGGCGTATTATTTATATCAGGCAGGCTTGTCGGGTCGGGATATTTTCTTTGACCAAAAGTATAAACATAATCTCCAGGTTCGGAAGACTTTGGAGGGTATCCTGACGAGCTATTCGGGGAGTAAAGATTCGGCTAATTACAAGAAGTTTGAGACTTATTGCCGTCGTTTCTTTTTTGCGAATGGCATCCATCATCATTATGGGATGACGAAGATGATTCCCGAATTTGATGTAGCATATTTGAAGGAATTAATCATGAAATCAGATGCCGGTAAGTTGCCTATGGATGGCATGAAGGCGGATGCTTTTGTGAAGTATCTGGAACCGATATTATATGATGCCAAGCAAGATGGAAAATGTGTTAATCAGGCTGCCAATACAGACATCGTGAAGGGGTCTGCGAATAATTTTTATGAAGGAGTTTCGCAGAAGGAAGTGGAAGATTTTTATAATGCGATGATCAAAAAAGATGTGAAAGAACAACCTGCTTATGGCTTAAATTCTAAGTTGATCAAAGAGAACGGAAAGGTGGTGGAGAAGGTCTGGAAGGTAGGCGGCATGTACTCGGCTTCGATAGAGAAAATCGTTTTTTGGTTAGAGAAAGCAATAACCGTTGCAGAGAATCCTCAACAGAAAACGACCTTGGAAAAGTTGATTAAATTCTATCAGTCTGGCGACCTCAAAGACTTCGATGATTACTCCGTAGCATGGGTTGCTGATACTACCTCCATGCTCGATTTTACGAATGGGTTCATCGAAGTTTATTTCGATGCCACGCAGAAGAAAGGCGGCTACGAAACTGTTCTATCCATGCGCGATTTGGAGGCTACTAAAAAGATTGCGAAGATAGCAGCCAATGCCCAATGGTTCGAGGATAATTCCAGCATAAAACCGGAGCATAAAAAGAAAAATGTAAAGGGTATTTCGGCAAAGGTGATTACTGTGATTACCGAGTCGGGGGATGGTGCGCCATCCACGCCGATAGGAATTAATTTACCGAACAATGAATGGATCAGAGAGGAGCATGGATCGAAGTCGGTGTCGTTAGGAAACATTGTAAAATCGTACAATACCGTGGCAGCCAAAAGCCCTATGATTGATGAATTCGGGTACGACCAACCGACCAAAGACAGGATCAAGAAATATGCTGCCTTAGCCGGAGAATTACATACCGATATGCACGAAGTGATTGGGCATGCTTCCGGACAATTAAACCCTGGCGTAGCCACTACCGACAAGACTTTGAAGAACTATGCAGGAGCATTGGAAGAGGCTCGCGCTGACCTTGTCGGCTTGTATTATATCATGGATCAAAAGTTGGTGGATATTGGCGTGATGCCTTCGCTGGAGGTCGGAAAAGCGGAGTACGATAATTACATTCTGAATGGTATGATGACCCAATTAAACCGTATTGAATTAGGTAATAATCTCGAGGAAGCACACATGAGGAATCGCCAATTAAATGCTGCATGGGCTTATGAAAAAGGGAAGAAAGAAAACGTGATTGAGAAGATTTTCAAAGATGGAAAAACATACTTCAAGATCAACGATTATGACAAGTTAAGGAAGCTCTTTGGAGAGTTATTAAAAGAGATACAACGCATCAAATCGGAGGGCGATTATGCCGCAGGCAAAGCCTTGATAGAGGGTTATGCCGTGAAGGTAGATCAGACCTTGTTAAAGGAAGTTCGCGACCGCTTCAAGCCCTTAAATATTGCACCTTACAAAGGTTTTATCCAACCGAAATTGGTAGCCGTAATGGATGGAGACAAAATCAAGGATGTGAAGGTGGAATACCCTACCGATTTCTTATCCCAAATGCTCGATTATGCCAAAGATTATTCCTTGCTGCCGATTCATAATTAGGGTTCAAGTTTCCAAATAATATTTAACAAAAAAAGCCCTCTGATACCCAATCGGAGGGCTTCTTTTTTTATCCATCACCATAAAAGACATAAAACCCCTGCTCGTTGATACTATCCCCCTGCTCGTTGACACTTTCCCCCTGCTCGTTGACACTTTCCCCCTGCTCGTTGACACTTTCCCCCTGCTCGTTGACACTTTCCCCCTGGTCGTTGACACTTTCCCCCTCGTCGTTGACACTTTCCCCCTCGTCGTTGACACTATCCCCCTCGTCGTTGACACTATCCCCCTGAAAGAAGACACTATCCCCCTCGTCGTTGACACTATCCCCCTGCTCGTTGATACTAACCGGGGGAAGATGTCTCGGCAGCTTTTTTTAATATCTTGGAAAGGGGTATTTTACAGCACATTACGCATTATCCCCTCCGAAGCTATTGCCGGAATGATTTCCTTTTTCCTAATTTTGCCATTCACTAAATAATTTAGGAAGATGAAAACAGCAAAATTTTTAATCGTTGTAATCGCGTTCGCCTTGATTGGCTTGAGCGGAAAGGGGCAGGTAATTTTTCAGAAAGCCTATGGTGGGGCTGGATCTGATGAAGGATTTTCTGTCCAGCAAACAAAAGATAGCGGATATATCGTTGCGGGAGGTTTATACATTCCAATGGTGGCGGGTTATATGTATTTAATCAAAACAAATCTTTATGGAGATACTTTGTGGACCAAGACTTATAGTATAATTAATGGAGATGGAGGTGCTCAATGTGTTCAGCAAACTACTGATGGCGGGTATATTCTTGCAGGAGGTGTTTATGTTGCAACAAATGGTGGTACTGATATTTATTTAATTAAAACAGATTCAATTGGCGATACTTTGTGGACAAAGATTTATACCGGAAATTTTAATCAGACTGCATATTTCATTCAGCAAACCTTTGATGGAGGATATATTATTACAGGTCAAACAAGTAGTTTTGGCGCAGGTGGTTATGATATTTATTTAATTAAAACAAATTCTCTTGGAGATACATTATGGACAAGGACTTTTGGTGGGACAGGCAAAGATGTCGGTATGGCAGTTCAACAAACTCTGGATAGTGGGTATATTGTTACTGGCTATATTAATGGCGATACCCCATCAGAAGATCTTTGTTTAATAAAAACTAATTCCAATGGCGACACCTTATGGACAAAGACTTATGGCGGAATTCATGAAGACAGAGGGAATTCTGTTCGTCAAACTACAGATGGAGGATTTATTATTGCAGGTCGAACTTGCAGCTTTGGGGTTGGAGTCTGCGATGTTTATTTGCTTAAAACAGATTCTATTGGGAATATACTATGGTCCAAAACTTATGGTGGCGGTTTTGAAGATGGAGGTTATTCAGTAGATCTAACAAATGATGGTGGTTATATTGTTACAGGGTACTTTTCCACGAGTACATTATTTGTTTTGAGGGCATATTTAATTAAAACAAACTCGACTGGAGATACCTTATGGACCCGGTCATATGGAGGAAGTGGTAATGAACGAGGATATTCTATACATCAAACTTTTGATGGTGGATATATTATGTTAGGTTATACAGCGAGCTTTGGTTCCGGCTCTTCTGACTTTTATCTCATAAAAACTGACAGCACCGGAAATGGGGGTTGCAATTTTCAAAATGATACAACACAAGTTAATAGTCAAATCACTCCATTTACAAATCAACCACTACAAATTTCATCTGGAAGTATCGTATTAAATTATCCATCAATTATCAGTTCGGGAGGTATTGTTACAAATCTTTGCTCCACAGAGGGAATTGCTGAATTGTATTTTCCCCCTTCCCTTCTCCTCTCCCCCAATCCCTTCACTCTCCAAACAACTCTCACCCTTCAAGGCACCTATCATAACCCCACTTTATTCATCTACAACCTCCTCGGGCAGGAAGTAAGAAGCATAGCTGTGGGCACGAATAAACAAGTTACCATTCCCCGCAGCAACCTACCAGCAGGCATGTATTTCTATAAACTGATAGAAGAGAATAAAGAAGTCATCGGCATCGGCAAGATGATGGTGGAGTAAGAGGGTTTAAACTTTAGCCCTCAACAATTTTTTAATGACTTGCCGTGAGGGTATCCATGCCGCAAACCAGCCTATCAAAAAGACGGTGAGGAAGACTAAGAGGAAATCGGATGCAAGCATTTGTACGGGGTAATATTTGATGATGAAACTGCCGCTGCCGGATAGTTTCACCAAGCCGAATTGTTCTTGCGCAAAACAAATGATGAAGCCGGATAACAGCCCTATGATGGCTCCTGAAAGGGTAATCATCAAGCCTTCGTAGAGGAAGATTTTTTTGATTTGATTGGCATCAGCACCGAGGTAATGAAGGATGGTAATGTCTTCTCTTTTATCAATGATGAGCATGGTTAATGAACCTATGATGTTGAAGGTGGCGATGACTAAAATGAAGGAGAGGATGAGGAAGATTGCCCACTTCTCGGACTTCAATATCTTATACAAAAGTTCTCGTTGTTGGAAGCGGTTCTTGACTTCGTATTTGTCGCCGCAAAGGGTCTGGATTTGTTGTTGGATGTTTGCAAGGTTCGCGCCTTTATCTAACCCTATTTCGATGGCACTTAATGCCGAGTCGGACTCCAGCAACTCTCTCGCAAACCGCAAAGGAACGATGATATAATGCGAATCGAAATCTTGCTGAATGGCGAATACTCCGGCAGGGATAATATTCATTTGATTCAGGGCATCAGGGTCATTCGGGGAATGTTTGCCCTTGCTCGGCACATAGATTTGGAGGGACTTGTTTACATCCATTAAATTCAGGGACAATGCACCTGCAATTCCCTGCCCGATGACGGCAAAGTTCTTCTCTCCATTTTCGAGAATCAGGGAGCCGTCTATCATCATGGAATCCAATCCAGTCATCTTCGCGAAATCATCATCCACACCCTTGATGGTTACCACGCTTTGCCTGTCGTTGTAGCGAAGCAGGGCATTCTCTTCCAGGATATGAGTGATGTATCGGACTCCTTTTATCTTCTTCAATTCAGCATCGGTTATGGCGGTATTGGTATCGAAGTTCTTGCCTTGTTTAACAGTAATCCGTATCTCGGCATCGAAGGAATTATACAAGGAAACGACCAGCTTCTCCAAGCCATTAAATACGGATAGAACAATGGTCAATGCCATTGCTCCGATAGTAACTCCTACTACCGAAATGATGGAAATAATATTGATGGCATTCCTCGATTTCTTAGAAACAAGATACCGCTTGGCAATATAAATCGGGAAGTTCAAGACAAGGAATTGTTACTTCCAGGCTTTCACGATAAGCCCTGTGCCTGTGCGGTGATTGGAATAGGTGTCCATATAATTCAACACGAAGGAAAAGGGATAAGTGAGGAGATAATACCAAGGAAGCAGGATAAAAAACGCTTTGGAGATACCGAGCATCTGAATAGGATATTTCATCGAAAGCCGCCAAGCTATCTTACCGGGACTTCCATACGCATATCGAGCTTCTATCTTCGTGAAGCCGGCACTGCGGAGCTTGTCTTCTATCTCTTTGATATTATATCCGTTACGGACATGTTCTTCAATAAACGAACTGTCGTCATCATCATGAATATCGCTTCCTCCCTGATCAGAAGGAGTTGAGATCAGTACCATACCGCCCGGCTTCAAGGATGCACTAAAGTTTTTAAAGACCATTACATCTTCCAGAATATGTTCCATCACATCTACCGAAAGAATTAAATCGAAAGCATTTTCCTTTTTGTATTGCGTTAAATCGCCTACCTCGAACTTCACGTTCTTCACTCCTATTTGCTGAAAGAATTTGTTGCAATCTGCCACTTGTTCGTCCTTCACATCTACCGCAAGGATGGTGGCATCAGGATTCTTTTGTGATAAATAATAACTGTACTGCCCGAAGCCGGAACCCGCATCTAATATAGAGATGGAGCCACTGTTGTTGTTCTTCCATTGCCTCAATTCTTTATGAACATGCCAGGTGCGGAGCAATAATAAATCAAGTAAATGATAAAACAACTTGCGAAGGAAAGGGGAACGATTAAAGACATTGCCGAGGCCTCTTTTAATAGGATCGTATTGCATGAGGTTTAAGGTTTAAGGTTTGTGTTGTCAAGTTCTTCGGTCGAACCTTCTGTTTTAGGGATAGCATTCAGCAGCCGTTCGATGTTATCCGCGTAGTCTGCCGTATCATCGTGATAAAAAACAAGTTCAGGAATATGTCGGATAGAATTCTTCATTCTATCGCCCAATTGTTTACGGATTTCCTTGACATGTCTATTGATTTCTTTCATCAATTTCTCGGTTTCCTTGGCTTTGAATAAACTCAAGTAAACCTTTACCAGAGCCAAGTCGGGGCTTACCCGAACTTCGGTAATGGTTACGAAATTACTTCCATAATATTCCTTACCATGATGCAGAAATATCTCGCTCAATTCCTTTTGAATGAGCTTTGCATATTTGTTTTGTCTTGTCGAATCCATAATGCGGCAAAACTACCAAAAATATCGGTAAAGATAATGAAACCATTCGCCCTTCATTAAATACCGAGGTTAATTCCTCTCCGAGTGCCCTTATTCCAAAGCAGATCGGCTTGCGAAACGTGAATTGGAATGAACAGAATAACAATTACGAACCCAATATTAAGTCCCTTCCTCCCCTTTTTATTGGTAAAACAAGCATCCCGCGACGACGCCTGTGGACAAGAATCGTTCTCCGATTGGCGTCCCGTTATGTCGTTCCCAAGCCTCCTTGACGGCGAGCTTCACTTTTTCGGTGGTGTCTAATTCTACTCGATTCAATTCTACATTTTGCATTTTGTTAATTATCTATTATTTATTAATTTAATTTGTTTAATATTAGATTCATTTATTCCATTAATCCAATTAATGGAACAATATTTTGATGCCATTTGTTCTTTTATAATAATATAAAATGTGTCAATAATCCACTTCCGATCTGCAAAAAAAACGTTTTTTTTGCAGATCGGAAGTAAAAGATCGGCAAAAAATTTGGTATTTGGACCGATCGGGAGTTCCCGATTGACAGAATTTTTGTCCCGATTGCATACTTGGAGTTCAAGGTCTGTCCTATTCATCTTGGAATGACAGAGTGGGCGTTCCCGATCCGGCATTTTTTCAAGATTAATGTACCCATTTCTGAAAAAATATTCTCCTTTCATCGTTTTATGATACCGACCCCTTGGGAGGTACAATAAAACGATGATGATGGTTGTTGGAATGTAACCAAGCACCCTGATAGCTGCTGTATTAATAGAAATTTTTTAGTTTTGCATTTCAAATAATTTCATGAATCTAAGAATATGAATTTGTCTAATCAAATAGCAAAACATTTAAGAGAAGTTTATTTTGGAGGGAATTGGACTTCCGTGAATCTGAAAGATACTTTGGCGGATGTAACCTGGCAGCAAGCGACCACGCAGGTTTATTCATTTAATACAATTGCCACCCTTGTTTATCATACCAATTATTATATTGATGCAATCGTGAAGGTATTAAATGGAGGACCTCTCGATGCAAAGGATAAATATAGTTTTGAACATCCGCCAATACTTTCTCAAGAAGACTGGGAAAAATTATTGAATAAAACCTGGACGGATGTCAATGCCTTTGCAGACCTGATTGAACAACTCCCGGAAAGCAAGCTGGAAGAAACCTTTACGGATGAAAAATATGGAAATTACTTTCGGAATATTCTTGGAATTATTGAACATCTGCATTATCATCTTGGACAAATTGTTCTGATAAAAAGATTAATCGTTTTATGATTGCGCCCCCTTTGGGAGCAACAATAAAACGATGATGATTATTCATAGATAAGCCATTCAACAATCATTTTATAACTTTGCCCCATTGAAAATGAAGAATAATGTATGGAATATAATTTCACAGAAGTAGAGAAGAAGTGGCGTGAATACTGGGCAGAGCATAAGACCTTCAGGGCGGAGAATAACTCGACGAAGCCGAAGTATTATGTCTTGGATATGTTCCCGTATCCAAGCGGCGCGGGCTTGCATGTCGGGCATCCGCTGGGGTATATCGCTTCGGATATTGTGGCTCGGTATAAGCGGATTCAGGGGTATAATGTGTTGCATCCGATGGGGTATGATTCTTTCGGGCTGCCTGCGGAACAGTATGCCATTCAGACGGGGACGCATCCTGCAATCACGACGGAACAGAACATTAATCGGTATCGGGACCAGTTGGATAATATCGGCTTTTCCTTTGACTGGGAGCGGGAATTGAGGACTTCTAATCCTGATTTTTATAAATGGACGCAGTGGATTTTTATTAAGTTGTTTCATGCTTGGTATAATAATAAAAGTAATAAGGCAGAGGATATTAAAACCCTTGTTGCTGAATTTGAATCGAATGGGAATACCTCTATCCATGCGGCTTGCAGTGATACCGAAACTTTTTCTGCTGATGAATGGAAGGCTATGGGTGAGAAGCAGCAACAGACTGTTTTGCTTAATTATCGTCTGGCATATTTGTCGGATGCTATGGTGAATTGGTGTCCGCAACTGGGCACTGTTTTGGCGAATGAAGAAGTGAAGGATGGCTTCTCGGAACGTGGCGGATACCCCGTAGTTCGGAAGCTGATGAAGCAATGGAGTTTGCGGATAACTGCTTATGCCGAGCGGCTTTTGAATGACTTGAAGGATATTGATTGGAGTCCTTCTTTGAAGGAGATGCAGGAGAATTGGATCGGGAGGAGTGAGGGGAGTAGTTTGAGGTTTAAGGTTCAGAATAGTGAGGCTGCTATTGAAGTTTTTACCACTCGTCCTGATACAATCTTCGGTGCTACATTTATTACTTTAGCTCCTGAACATGAATTGGTGGAAGCGCTCACAACCCCTGAATACAAAGGCAAAGTAGATGAGTACATACAATATTCCAAGACCCGTTCCGAAAGGGATAGAATGGCAGATGTGAAGAAGATTACCGGACAATTTACGGGTGCTTATGCTGTGCATCCTTTCAAGGGAAGTCTTATTCCTATTTGGATTGGAGATTATGTGCTTGCTGGCTATGGAACGGGTGCTGTGATGGCTGTTCCGGCGCATGATTCGAGAGATTATTCTTTTGCAAAGTACTTTGATTTGCCTATCACTGAAGTTGTTTCGGGAGGAGATATTTCCAATGAAAGTTATGATGCCAAGGAAGGTAAATTAATCAACTCCGACTTCCTGAATGGTTTGGATGTGAAAGATGCTATCAAGAAAATCATTGCAGAGATAGAGACTCGCGGCTTAGGCAAAGGGAAAACCAACTACCGTCTTCGTGATGCCATCTTTGGCAGGCAACGTTATTGGGGAGAGCCGATTCCTATTTATTATCGTGATGGAATTCCCTATACTATTGATGAAAAAGACTTGCCTCTCGAGCTTCCTGTGGTAGATAAATACCTTCCAACAGAAGAAGGTGAGCCACCTTTGGCGCGTGCCAAGGACTGGAAATATAAAGGTGAATACGAGTACGAACAAACCACCATGCCAGGCTGGGCAGGCTCATCCTGGTACTATCTTCGTTACATGGATGCCCACAATGACAAGGAATTTGTAAGCCGCGATGCCGTGAATTACTGGAAGGATGTTGACCTCTACATAGGTGGTGCAGAGCATGCCACGGGGCATTTGCTGTATGTGCGTTTCTGGACGAAGTTTCTTTATGATTTAGGATTGATACCGGTGATTGAGCCGGCAAGGAAGTTGATTAATCAGGGGATGATATTGGGGGTAAGTATGCTTGCGAGAATTGTAAACTGTGTTGTAAGTAATGAAATGCAAGACACCCAATTATTTTTCCTTCCTAATGACTTTCCAACATTAGAGAATGAAATTAAAATTAGAGTCCCTATAGAATTTGTTGAAGATGGAAAATTTCATTCATCTAAATTAGTTAAACTTAGAGAGAAACTTCCTAACAACATTGAGTTCTTAGATTACGAAACATTTGATAAGATAAAGAACTTTTGGGATCAATTTGCTCCTGAATTTTCTAAGATGAATGTTGAGACATTTGATAAGTCTTATTTCAATGAATACTTAGACATTACCCCTGAAGTGGAGAAGATGTCAAAGTCTAAACTAAACGTCATCACTCCCGATGATATAATCACAAAATACGGTGCCGATTGTCTCCGTCTTTATGAGATGTTTCTGGGTCCTTTGGAATTGCCGAAACCTTGGAATACCAATGGTATTGAAGGGGTGTCGAAGTTTATCAGGAAGCTCTGGAGATTGTATCATGATGGCGAAAATAATTACAAGATTTCGGAGGATGCTGCCACTCCTGCCGAATTAAAAATCCTTCATAAAACAATCAAGAAGACTGCCGAAGATATTGATAGGTTTTCTTTTAATACATCGGTGAGTTCCTTCATGATTTGTGTGAATGAACTGACGGAATTGAAGTGTAATAAACGAGCCATCCTTGAGCCATTGGCAATTATTGTATCTCCTTATGCACCGCACATTGCAGAGGAGTTGTGGTCTTTATTAGGTCATGAAAAAAGTATTTCTTTTGCTGAATTTCCAGACTGGAAAGAGCTATACATTACCGATCAAAACTTTGATTATCCCATTTCCATTAACGGTAAGACACGTTTAAAAATAAGTCTTCCGTCTGACCTTACAAAAGAAGAGATTTCTGCAAAGATTCTTGCAAGAGATGAGGTAAAGAAATTGCTTGACGGCAAGACTCCGAAGAACATTATCGTGGTTCCTAATCGGATTGTGAATATTGTGGTGTGATTTAAGAAGAATTAATGCGCGGAAGATATATTCCCTTCTAACTTCTCGAAGATTAGTCTAAACTTCTCGAAGATCAGACTAAACTTCTCGAAGATTAAACTAAACTTCTCGAAGATTAAACTAAACTTCTCGAAGATCAGACTAAACTTCTCGAAGATTAGACTAATCTTCGAGAAGTTTAGTCTAAACATGTCTCCGACCGAATTTTTCCCCGTTATAAAACGACCTTTTCCCGTTATAAAACCCGATATTCCTAAAGTTTGGAAGACTTTGGGCAGGATGAAATTCCATGAAAAAAGCCTCCGAAATCAAATTCCGAAGGCTTTTTCCTAATTCCTAATGGTTAATTTTTTAATTGGTAGCCCAAACTTCTTCTGCCTGAATCACCTCTTTGGTAATGGTATTAAAAATAAAAGCTACTACATGGCAGTGTTTTTCTTTTCCTGCCTTAATTTGGTAAACGGTATTCAAATCCAAAGAATAAATTTTGGTGAAAGTAGCCATCGCAGGTTGATGTCCAGTAGAAAGGGTATCGCCCCAAGTGCCATTCATGGGAGCACGCAAAATGTGATTGAAAACATAATTAGGATCATCATGAGCAGATGGTAAATAAAAATGTTGGTAGTCAATTACACTATCCTCCGTAACCACCACAGATAATGAATATGCGCTATCCACAGCTTGTAGATATTTACAGATTATGGTATCGGTAATAACACGTGTGGTAGTATTGTAATGATTGGCAATTTTAATATCCGCAGCAACAGGAAGTGCAAGCTCGGTGGCAGCACTCAAAGCCCAAGTGGAATAAGGCGTTCTGAAATTATTGGGACCACCTATCCTATCCACTCCTCCGCAAGGATTCCCACCTGCTGACATAGCAAAAGTAGCATCCCAAATATCACCTGTTGGAGTTGTGAAGTTTGTTCGGTAATGTGGACCATAAGAAACAGTATCAGCCCAACTGCCAGGAGTAATCGGAGCATGAACAGCAATAGGAACAATTTTACTTCCATAAAGAGAAATTATTGTATCAATTGCAATTGCCGCGAGTGGGCAATTGCCGCAGTAATGTCCGGTATAATCTTCAATAAGAACCTTACGGATGTAAGTCGCAGTATCAACAGTATTGGTAGTAGTTTGTTTGGTAGGATAAACATAATCGCAACCGGAGATGATGGTGGCGATAAGGATTACAGCGAAGATAAATTTAAGATTTTTCATGAACTATATTTTATTGTTTTAATATTAATTTTAGAAGCTGCTGGTAACAGAAAAGGTGAATCCATTCGATGCCGGAACGGTTCGACATACACCGCCCACACAAAAGATACCAGCTCTTTGCTTACCATAACCGATAGAGAAGCGGTTGGCATTGTGAGTGTATCCGGCAGAGATATTCGGATAGTGATTAGGGAGGAATGCGAAAAGATTCCCTGTCTTTCCGAAGTTGCTAAATACCTCGGAGGTGGGTGCAGAATAAGAACTTTTGTTATCTCCCGAATAAATAAACATATCCAAGCCCGCAATAAACCAATGCGGCGAAACGGAATATTCAACCAAGCCCATCGCCCATTTATCGTGGTCATCTTGTTTGATGCCGGTTGTCGAATAATCGGAGGATGGAGTCTTGCCTGCCAAATTAATTCCGGCTAATGAAATCAAATTAGAACCATTAGAAAGCGTCTGCAATTCCATGCGCAAAGTTTTCTTGTCATTGATTTTATAGAACATTTCGAGGATGGTAACATTGGAGGTAAATGAATTATATCCCGCCAATCCCTGAACCGCGTTTTTGTTGTAAAAGATATTAAGATAAGAGGCAACAAATTTGAAACTCTTACTGACTTTATGCGACACTTCGATGTTGATATCCTGAAAATATTGTTCCCTGCCAAAGGCAAAGAATTTGGAAGTATATCCTTGTGTATTGGCAGTGGCTATTGGCGTTGAATCGTTGAGTTGTTGCTTGTCTATAGCATTGGCTTTCGAGAAATTAATATCGAGGTTGGTGCCATAATCGCCGCCAAAAAATGTTCCTTTCTTGATGTTATAAACCATTTCTGCTTGCCATGCCATCTCACCATTTGCTTTGGAGGCATAAGGATAAAAAGAAGAGAGCGCATACGTATGTTGCTTAGTAACAACAGGTAGAAAATTAATGAGCAAATCGTTAATCGTAGCATTGCGGTCGGAGCGATAATCCATGTTATCAATGCGAGTAGCGGCAAGCGTGAGGGCGAATCCTTTCTTGCTATAATTAGCATTGAATATTAAACCCTGCCCTGGCTTGTAGATAAAATTATTTACATAATCAGGATCATTAATTTTATAAGCATATTCACCAGAGAAATTGAAGCCGCCATGGTTAATATTTATCCTGCCACCGGAGCATCCTACATTAGCCGGAAGCACATGAAGTGGGTCAGCAGGGTCTTGATATTTACTTACAAAGCTACCACCGATAATGATCTTCGTTTTATGTTCTGCCCAAGATTCTATCGCTTCATTAAGATTTATTTCTCCGTCGAAGCCACGCACAATACCCGGTCCGGTAGTGAAATAAGAACGCTGCTTACCGATGATTCCTTTAAAATAAAATCCTTTTATCGGGGAATATTTCACACGGATACCATCCATTGCATTATCATATCCCAAGCCTCGTTCTTCATAAGCTCGGAAAACCATTCCGCTGCCGAATTGCTCGTAATAACTTCCAACCGTAACTTCCAATCCATCGTTTTTATAACTGATGAAACGATAAGGAATGCCGCTGCCTTTATATCGTGAATCAAATCCCTGCAAAGGATTCAGATACGATTCATACCGAAGTCCGGCAGCGAAATTATCATTAGAATAAATGAAATTCGCGAAGCCATTCATCATCATTTTCTCGGGTACAGCGGGTGCACCAATCAAGGTATCGCGATAATAATATTGTGCATTGGCTTCAAAGTTTCCGTGGATGGAACCGCCACCGAGCGTTTGGGCGGAACTATTATTAATTAATAATAAACCCACAGTAAACAAGACAAAACAACGAAGTATTTTATAAGTCATAAAGAATTATTTAAGGATGAATTATTTCTGTTCAGGAATCGGTTTGCCGGCAGCCACGAGTTTCAGCATATCGTAGAGTTCTTTTTCATTTCCTTCGGCAAAGCCGACATGCTGCCAAACGATTTCGCCTTTGCCATTCAAGAGAAAAGAATGGGGAGGATTATTAACACTCATTTCGCGTTTGAAATCGCCATTGGCATCGCTAAAAATCTCATACGACCAGCCCTTTCCATTCACGAATGGCGCGACACGGGCAGATGTTTTGGCATCATCAATAGAGATGGCGATGAGCTTCACTCCGGTTTCCTTCTGCCAGTCAGTGTAATTTTCATTGATGGCATTTAATTCCTGAATACACGGTTTGCACCACGTCGCCCAGAACGAAATAATCATCGGTTTTCCGTTGTTCGAGAAGGTGGAAGTGTTCACTTTTCCGCCATCCATCGTTTTCACATCTACGGCGGGGAGTTTGCGGGCTTTGCTGGCATCTTGCGCGGTGGCGAGAAACATCAGGGATGAAATCAGCAGCGCGGTGGCTGCGAGAATTGTTTTTCTTATCATAAATTTAATGTTAGAGGTGTTAGTATTTTTTATCGGGGATGAAATTACAAATTATTTGATTAATAAGAATCCTATTAAAATGGAAAGTGCAAGTAGATTAGAATCCCTGAATCCCAAATATTGTTCCATTCCCCGTTATAAAATCCCAAATATTAACTAAAATCTTGTTTTTTGAAATCCTCAAAAAGCCATTTATTTCTTCTAAAAGACCGATTCTACGAATTTTGGTGGCGACAAATAAAGTTTTGCCACCACCCCGATAAGTCAGGATGGCGAGAAATAAAGTTTTGCCGCCACCCCGATAAGTCAGGGTGGCGAGAAATAAAGTTTTGCCGCCACCCTGATAAGTCAGGATGGCAAGAAATAAAGTTTTTTTGCCACCTCGTATCATTCACGAAGTGGCAGCGGCATCGTTTTTTTATCCCCCATGAATGGCTGTATTGAGAAATTCCCCGTGGCGGCACTCCTTATATATAGTATGACTTCGGTATTCGATACTGCCGAAAGGTCGCTCTCCCGTAGCTTTGGTATTTAATTCAATGGAGGGCAGTTGGGATGTCGTTTCCACGAATTTTTTATCTGACAAAAAATAATTAACGATGAAGCGGTTCGAGGCATCGAGCAATATCCCCAAAAAAGAAGGGGCTTGGAAAGTTAATTCCAAGCCCCTTCAAAACATGTTTAAAGTCGTTTGAAACATGTTTCAAAGCCCTCCCAAACATGTTTCAAAGCTTTTGAAACATCTTTCTCCTCTCCCGAAACATAATTCTGCTCCCTAAAAAATCACTTATTAATAAGAGAAAAAACTTGCTGCGCCGAAATCTCATCCATGCAAAGACAATTTTGCGGTATCTGGCGGCACGCCGAACACTCCTTATATATACAGAGAAATTCGGCACGCCTCCCAATCGGCTGCCATCGGCTCGGATTGATTGGCTTAATTGGAGGAAAAATTCCGATCGCCCCAATTCCGATTGCCGCCGCGAGATGCAACGGACCCGTGCCGGCAGCGATTAAAAAATCGGCTCGGCTGATGAAAGAAATAAACTCGGGCAGCGATAATTTGCCGGAAATATCCACCACATGTGGCGGCAAAACGGAAGTCCATTGTTTGAGGATTTCATGCTCCGCATCGCTGCCCGATACGAAGATCTGGAATTTCTCTGGCGGCATCAGTTTTATTAATTTCGTGTAATTATCCAAGCTCCACTCCCTCCCGTTTTTATTTGATTTGGGATGCAGGATAACTTTTATTTTATCCTTTTCGATAACGGAATGCCAAGAATTATTTAATGACGGAAGCCTCGTGAATCCCATGTATTCCGCCAGTTCTTGGAGGTTTGGAAGAATGTTAATTCCCAGCGGGATCAACAATTTGCAATTCAACTGCGCCTCATGCAACGAAGAATTTTTACGACTCAACCGAACCATTTTATTCACCGTTCCCCAGTGAAAAATCCGGTTCGTCGTCCCGATTCTTATTTTAATACCGGCTTCCTTCGCCATCCTTGCAATTTCCCGTTTCGGAAACACATGAATGATCGCATCGGCATGGATTTTTTTTAATTCCTCAACAGATAATTCATCAGCATTCAAGAAACCATCAACGTGTTCGCAACATTGAATCACCGGCTCGGTGTAAGTCCTTCCCAAGAAAAGAATTTTGCATTCGGGGTACCGCTTTTTAATGATGCCGCAGATAGGAAGCGTCAATACCACATCCCCGATGCCATCCGTCCGGCTGATAATTATTGTGTTCAGGTTAGCGACCATTTTTCCTTTTCTGTAGATGCAATTGCCGCAATTTTTTATACTTCGTAAACGATGCAAAAGCCGAGATGCGGCTGATTGTAAAGCCTGCCTTGCCATCCAAAAAGCCGAGGTTGAAAAAATAATCTTTCATAAATTTAATAACAGGGCTACCATAGACCATCAAAAGCGGGGCTTTCTTGCCCTTAGCAAATTGCGATTGCGAAAAAATCGTCGTGAAGTATTCCACCTGCTTGTAATGGTCCTCCAAAGTGTAATAACTATAGTGTAATAAATCCCCCTCGAGGTGCACAAGGGTCGCCCCAGCCTCCATAATGAAGTGGTCATGCGGATTATCGCCGCCCCATTTTCCCTTAGTTCTATCCATCACCCGAATCTTGGTATCGGGATACCAGCCACAATGTTTTATCCAAGTGCCGCAATAATTCGTCAGCCGATTCATGGAATATCCATCCGCAACAAAATTGTTTTTTATGGAAATAATGGACTGTTTTAATTCATCAGAAAGAGCCTCATCGGCATCAAGACAAAACACATGGGGATTACTTGCCTGCGACGACGCGTAATTCTTTTGCTCGATGTGTCCATCGAATTTATGCTGGATAAAATTTACGCCGTACGTCCGGCAAATAGTCTCCGTTTTATCCGTAGAAAAAGAATCCACCACCACAATCTCATCGGCAATATCCATAACAGAATCGAGGCATCTGCGAATGTTTTTTTCTTCATTGAAAGTGATTATTACGACCGATAATTTGACACGCATGTTCAGGATTTAAGGAAGCCAAAATTATATTTTTTTTCAGTAAGGTATTTCAATTCAAAATTGTTTGCGTAATTTGCATCCTCATAGTGCGGAATATTTAATGGATAATCATATCTCAAATCTTGTTGAAGAACTATCGAAAGGCGATAAAAAAGTCTTGGCTCGGTGCATCTCGATTGTGGAGAATGAGGGTGCCGGAAGCGAAGAACTGCTGCTGCAATTGATGCCTAATCGTCAAATTCCTGTGGTGGGTATCACTGGACCTCCTGGGGCTGGCAAAAGTACGTTGGTCAGTTCTTTAATTTCATTTTTGTTGAATAAAAATAAGAAGGTCGGCATTCTGGCAGTGGATCCTACTTCGCCTTTTAATCTGGGTTCTTTGCTGGGAGACAGGCTGCGGATGGGTATTCATTTCAATCATCCCGATGTATTCATTCGGAGCATCGCTACTCGTGGTTCGTTGGGCGGATTATCTTCTAAGATCATTGAAATAATAGATGTGATGAAGGCTTCTGACTTTGATTATATCATCGTAGAAACCGTTGGTGTCGGGCAATCGGAGATAGAGATAGCAGGCATTGCGGATACTACCGTTGTAGTGTTAGTGCCCGAAGCGGGAGATGAAATCCAAACCATAAAATCGGGTATTATGGAGATTGCAGATATCTTCGTCGTGAATAAATCGGATAGGACTGGGGCTGATATTTTCGTTAAGAATCTCGAACAATTGGTGCATTCGCATCAAGAGAAATTGTGGTCGCCGCCAGTGATTAAAACCGTCGCTACTGACAACACTGGCATCGAAGAATTAGTCCGTGATATTGCGAAGCATCAAACTCTCGCCGTGAATACGAAACGTGCATTCCTGCTGGCAGAGAAGGCTTATTATCTTATCCAAAATAAAAGGATGAAAGAGGTGAGTAAGCACGATTTGGTAATGCAAATAGAAGCCGTGATGAACCTGCCTGATTTCAATATTTATTCTTTCATTAAAAATTATTAAACGATGCCTGTGCCTACTAAACCGAAAGAAAATATTATTCTGGGTATTGACCCGGGAACTACGATTATGGGCTATGGTTTGATTATCGTGAAGGGGAATAAAATGGAACTTATCAGCCTTGGCGTGCTGCATCTGAACAAGCTCCACGACCATGCTTTGAAATTAAAAACCATCTTCGAGAAGACCTTGCATCTGATAGATAATTACCATCCGGACAGCCTCGCTATTGAAGCTCCTTTTTATGGAAAGAATGTGCAATCTATGTTGAAATTAGGTAGGGCGCAGGGCGTGGCGATGGCGGCAGGATTGTATCGTGGTGTTCCTATTTTTGAATATTCTCCGAAGAAAATCAAACAGTCCATTACGGGCAATGGCAATGCGTCGAAAGAGCAGGTGGGGCGTATGTTGCAGACCTTGTTGCCTATTGGCGAGCTACCGAAAGATTTGGATGCTACTGATGGATTGGCGGCGGCTGTTTGTCATCATTTCCAAGGCGGCAAAGTTTCGGAGGGCGGCAAGGCATACACCGGCTGGAAGGCGTTCTTGACCGACAATCCAGATCGGGTGAAGTAAAATTCGGGCTATTATTGAGAATTTTCAGGATTCATTCCGTCCCGATTTCCAGATTATTTACGCCAAAAGTATCTGCTTTTACTCGGGAAGGGAATCCTTTTGCTCTGGAAGGGAGTCCTTTTGGAGTAAAAGGGAATCCTTTTACTCGGGAAGGGAATCCTTTTACTCGGGAAAGGAATCCTTTTGCTCGGGAAGGGAATCCTTTTGGAGTAAAAGGGAATCCTTTTGCCGTAAATAATCTCCCCTTCCGAGGAACATTATATTGATTTGTAATACGATTAACAGAAATTAGATGCTACAATCCATCAAAAATTATAAAAATGATGCCTCGAAATCGGGATTGGTTTTACAGCCATCATTGATAAATCTTGGGGATGATAGCCCACTTTTTTTATCCCTTATCCATCAACTTGGAATTGTTCTATTAAAAATTTACTACTTTTGTCCGGTGAAAATAAAACTCCTTTCCTCGATTAATTTTTATAAGATGAATCTACCATTCGGCAAAGCTATTTTGGTGCTTGCCTTGTTGTGTAATGCCGTTCATTTTTCTTATTCCCAAAACCAACATTTGATAGATAGTTTAGAAAATGTTCTTAAGAAATTAGAAAAGCAGAAAAAAGATGCTGCCTCGATTAAGGATATTTCAATCGTCAATATCCTGTACGCAATCGGTAAGGAATATTTGAATAATAATCCAGATAAGGCGATGGATTATACCAACCGTTCGCTGACCCTCGCCGAGCAACTGAATTATAATAAAGGTATCGCCAATGCCTATAATAGTATTGGAGTTATCAACGATGTTCTTAGTAATTATCCTAACGCTATTGCGTACTATAAAAAGTCGTTGAAAATAAGAGAAGATATTGGCGACAAAGGGGGTATTGCAGCAACGTACAGCAACATAGGTATCATCCGCCGAAAGCAAGGGGATTTGCCTGAGGCATTGAAAAATCATTTTAAAGCCTTAAAAATCCGCGAGGATATTGGTGATAAAATGGGAATTGCCTCGAGCTATAATAACATAGGTATTATTTTAAAAAGCCAACGGAAATACGAGGAAGCTTTGTCGAATTATCAAAATGCCTTGAAGATTCAGCAAGAAATTTTGGATAAGAAAAACATGGCTCTGACTTATAACAATATCGGAATCGTTTATAAAATTCTGGATAGTAATGATATTGCCTTAAAGATTTATTTAGCCTCTTTGAAGATTAGTGAGGAATTGGGGGATAAGAAAAATATCGCATACTTGAATAGTAATATTGGGAATATTTACTTTAAGAAAAAAAATATCCCGAAGCTCAAAACCACTATGCTATTGCTCTGAAAATTTTTGAATCTATTGGCGATAAAGAAGGGATTGCCATGACCTATAATAACATGGGCGATGTGAATTCTGCTTCCGGAAACCAGCAGGAGGCTTTGGCAAATGAATTGAAGGCATTGAGCATCGCCAAGGAAATAGGCGCCTTGCATCTTGTAAAAGATGCTTACGAAAATATCGCCATGATTTATTATAAGATGGGCGATTATAAATCGGCATACAACAACGAAGTGCTGCACAAAGTTACGGACAGTATCATCTTCAGCAACGATAGCCGTAAAGAAATCAACGAACTCAAGAAGCAAAACGAATTCGATATTAAACAAGCCTACAAGGATAAAAAAGATGCCGTATCTGCCGCCGAATTAAAGCAGCAAAAATTATTGAAAGTAGTTTTCATCATTGGGTTTATGGTGGTGTTGCTACTTGCCTTTATTTTGTTTATGATGTATCGGATAAAAAGAAAAGCGACTATCAATATTACTTATGAAAAGAAAATTGTAGAACTCGAAAAGGAACGCTCCGAACAATTGTTGTTGAATATTCTTCCCTTCGAGGTCGCTAATGAATTAAAAGAAAAAGGAAGTGCCAAGGCGATGCTCTTCCCTTCCGTAACCGTGATGTTCACCGACTTCAAAGAGTTCAGTATCATCAGCGAAAACCTGACGCCACAACAATTGGTGAATGAACTCCACGAATGTTTCAGAGCATTCGATAAGATCATCGGGAAGTATAACATCGAAAAAATAAAAACCATTGGCGATTCGTACATGTGCGCTGCCGGATTGCCCGTCGTAAATTCTACTCACCCCGAAGATATTGTCAATGCCGCTTTAGATATTAAAGAATTTATGGAAAAAAGAAACCATGAATTAACATCAAAAGGAAAAATGCCTTTCGAGATACGGATCGGGATCAATACCGGAACCGTGGTAGCCGGAATAGTAGGGGAGAAAAAATTCGCTTACGATATTTGGGGCGACGCGGTGAACCTCGCATCCCGAATGGAGGGTAGTTGCAAGGAAGGCAAAGTAAATATTTCCGGGTCCACCTATCAATTCGTAAAAGATAAATTCTCATGCACCTACCGAGGCAAAATTCAGGTGAAAAATAAGGGCGAGGTGGACATGTATTTCGTGGATCATTTATAAAAATTTATCCTTCCTGATTTTGAAAGTATAAATTTTTATATTAGTTTTGCCACCGTATCCAAGTTCCAAGGGTTCAAAAACTAACAAACCAAACTAAATTTTATTAACTAAAATAAAAAAATAACAATGAAAAAAATCTTACTAATTTCCGCAGTTCTCTCCATGTATGTCTTCATTTGTGGATGCCCGTATCAGTATTCTGCTCCTAAAATGATGCCCGTATTGCCGTCCACGCTAATCAACGTAGATGCGATGCTGAACCCTACCGACGGCAGCACCTGGCAGGGATTCTTCCAAGATGGAACACAGGCACAATTCACCTTTACCAGACGAGGTGCCGCTGCTTCGCCGTATTACGTTTTCAACATTTCCTCCTATCCCTTCAGCGATGTGTACGAATCGTACAACTGTTATTTTTCGACCATCACCTTCCCGAATTATGATGGAACAACGATTACCGATACCATTATGGAAACCGTTCAGCTTTCTATCGTTTCGCCAGGTATCGGCGACCATTCCTTCGCCATCGTGAGAGGAAATTTATGCACCGATATTCATAAATCCATTCTGGCAGAAATCCACCCCTTCCCTGCCGCCATTACGAACCCCAATTTTCAGCCCCTTGCAGGCGGTTTAGGAGTGGCAGCAACGACACCGGCTTCGATGTCGAATGTGCCGCCTATGGCTTTGCTCACGGGCTACCTGACTTATACCCACAGCACTTCGCCGCCGCCGCCGTATCCGCCGAATACCGACAGAACGGGTGGCTCGGACGGCGATACCGATATTCATGGAATCACCTTAGCCGGTATCAGCTATCCTAATGGTGGCAACTGCCCCGATACTTCGGCAAATGTGAAACCGATTCCGCCTCCGCCAGGCGATGGATGGTGGATCGGGATTTATCATCAACGTACTTGCATCCGAACGGTTTATTTAATAGCCCTCTTGATTTTCGCCTTCTGTTTAGGATATTGGTATTGCCATTGGAAGTGCAAAAAGAAGAAAAAGCACTAAACGATTTTAGTAAATTCGATCCAATAATACCGCACCCCGAAGGATGGAAAACATCTTTCGGGGTGTTCTTTTTTCCATCAATTCCTCAAATTATTCCCCGAAAAGGGCATTCTGCAAAGTTTTTTTAATAATTATTTAATAAAATTTTCGTCCCTCCTATTATTCCCCAAGAGTGCCATTCATCGGGGCGGAGGGATGAATCGGAGAGGGATGGAATCGGCTTTTATCCCACAAAAATCCATCATTTTGAACATTTTATTAGGATAAAGAATTAAAAATTATGTTAGATTTGCCAAACCAAATGGAATCAAAAAAGCGAAAAATGAAAACAGGAATGGAAAATAATGGCGGTTACGAGTTACTGCGGTCTGGAGTGGTTTCACTGCGGTCTGGAGGAAACTTTCTGCGGTCTGGAATAAACTTTCTGGGGAGTTCAGGAGAGTTCCTGAATGATTCAGGAACTCTCCTAAACCATTCAGGAACTTTCCTAAGGTACCTAGAAACTTTCTTGAAGGCTTCAGGAATTCTACTGCGGACTGGAGTAGAACCACTGCGGTCTGCAGTAAGTTTAATAAATGATTAATTAATTAAATAATAATAAGAAAATGGAGAGTTTTATCGAGAAAAAAGACAGTTTATTCATCATCCAGCACAAAAAATTTTGTGACAACATTGGTGATGTAAAGGTATTATTGGAAATTATTCAGACAAGGCTGGATAAGGTTTTGGCAGATCAGGTCAATCTGAAGTACGTTTTAGACGGGATGGGCACTTACGCCACCTACGAAAAAAGTGTAACTGCCAAGAAAAACGGCTTGCGTTTTGGCAAAGATGAAACGGTATTAATCAGCCTGGTGCAGCCAATAATCTGGACTTTGCCACTCAAGGTTAATATGAATGCAGGCGTTCAAAAACGTTTTGAAGCCATCATTCAAGATTGTATGAACTCCCCAAAAATGACCTACGAAATCGGAGTTACATTGGGATTTATTAAAGCCATTGTTCCGTTCGTTCCTGGCAATGGTACTCCTGATTTGGGAGGGCAAGTATCGGCTGGCGGGCATCCGCATCTGGAATGTACGATCGGAAATTATTCCGGATATGCCATTTACAAAGACAGCGGAACGGGGTACGGGGCAGCGAAATTCGATCAGTCGGAATATCACGATTGGTTAGACCAACGGACGCCGCTGCCAGCCAAAGATGTGTCTCAAGTAGTGAAATATAAAACGAAATATATCTACCAAGGCGAAGAAGTGGGGCATTTCAGTGCAGAGCTGACACTCGTGCTTTTGGGCGTGGTTTAATTTTGGGCTTATCGCGATGGAATCAAAAATCCTCTCCGCGAAAACGGAGGGGATTTTTTTTGGAGAACACTTTTTGATAATAAAATAATACGTAATTTTGTGCCATGAAAACAAAAAGCGAATCATGAGAAAAAGAATTTTATCGGTCGTAATCTTTTTTATCGGGGTATGCAGCGGCAGCCTGTTTGCCCAAAGCGGCGTGAAGGTAATTCCTTACGATACGTCCAATTTTTATATCGAAAGCGATACCAACCGAATCTTTACTTATGCCGATCCGATGCCGCATTTCCCCGGTGGCGACGATTCGCTGAATGCCTTCGTACGGGCAAATGCCAAGTTCCCGAAGAGTGCTTTTACCGACGGGATATCAGGCACCGTTTGGTACACCTTTGTGATTGATAAAAAAGGAAGGGTGAAGAATGTAAAGGTTATTTCGAGCCTTCGGAAGGATTTAGACATCGAAGGGCTTCGGGTAATTTCGCTCATGCCAAATTGGATTCCCGGCAAACGCGATGGCAAGACCGTGGAGGTGAATTATAATTTCCCCATGCAGTTCGTCATCCACAAAAAATAATTAAAAATAAATAGGATGAAACAAGAAATCGGTAACCTTGTTGTATTCCAAAGCAGGAGCCATTATCTTTACCAGATTCAGCACATCGAGCACGGTATTCACGCCCTTGTTTCCAGTATTTATTTGGGATAAATCAATGTCCAGAGAGATATAATATTGGCGGTGGCGTTTAAATTTCGGCAACTCTTTTCCGTTATGAGTAACGGGGTTCATCCTCGCCCCCAACATTCCGTCAGCCCCGTATCCTGCAGCTATGTTCAACCAATTCGGCACCACCGTTTTCCTATTCATAAACGAATTTACGTTGATAGAAACCCAGTCCGAAAGCCCGTTGTAATCCTTGAAGGCATTCTGCGGCAAGGTACTCCCCAATAAGTCGGGGCGCAGGCTTGCTTCCGGCGAATGATGGTACGAGAATTTTAGTTTGATACGTTGTTCGTTCCATGCCAGTTGCTCCCCGATAACAATCGCAGAACCTAATAAGTTCGCCCCGACATCGCCCAACGAAAAACCGTACTCGGAAGAGAATCCATCCATCACCTCGAAGGTGGTATTATATACAAAACCCATCATGCCGCCATACCAGATAGCATCGTTCCTTCGTACTCCCGCCCAATTCAAAACATTGATGCCAATCCCACCCACGTAGTATGCCACCACGATATGTCCGCCCTTATCCATCTGCATCCATTCGGCATTGTCATTAAATAAATGGAACTTTTCTTGCGGATGATCTTTATACCAAAGTTCATAGAGCCCAAACATAGAACCGACATACAAACTACCCCCCACAATCTCTATCAAATGCAGCCTCGGCTTGCTTAATGTCGGCGAGGGATCGAAAAAATTCAGCTTCTGCCCAAAGGAATGAAATGAAAAAATCGAAACCAGGATAAGTAGTTTGAAACGCATTGTCTTTTGTTACAGATGCAAGGTATTTTCAAAGGCTTTAAGGATAGCTAAAGCCTTTTCTTTAGTAGCTGATTCGGCATACGTACGCAGCACAGGTTCCGTGCCAGATGCCCGAATCATCAACCAATCGCCATTCTCGAAAAAATATTTCCAACCATCGGTATCGTCTGTTCGTATTATCTTGTTATTGCCAATGGATTCATATTTTCCTTCTTTGCAATTCGTGATGATTTCTTGTTTCAATTCTTCAGAAATATGCAAGTCCGAACGCTCGAAAGAGAAAGGACCTATGATGTCATAAACTTCCTGAATCAGGTCATTAATACTCTTGCCAGACTTTGCCATGTACTCCCAAAGAATCAATCCAATCCAGATGCCATCGCGTTCTGGGATATGTCCTTTAATGGCGATGCCGCCAGACTCTTCGCCTCCTAAAAGAACATCTTCATTGATCATTATTTCGCAGATATATTTAAAGCCCACCTTCACGGTCTCTATCTCCAAACCGTAATGTTTGCATAGCTTCTCGACCTTAGGAGTTACGGAAAATGCAACGACTACTTTGCCTCGCATCCCTTTATTTTCGTAAAGATATTTAATCAACAAAAGGATGATATGATGTGAATCTACAAAGTATCCCTTGCCATCGTAAAGCCCTATCCTGTCGGCATCGCCATCCGTTACCAAGCCGCAATCTATGTTCTTAGAGAGCTTGATTAACTCCTTAAATTCAGTCAGGTTTTTATCAATAGGCTCCGGCGCCTGCCCCATGAAGGAGGGGTTGTAATCGCTATGCAGAAAAGTAATATCCGGAAACAAACGACGCATGACATTTTGCCCAGCACCATACATGGCATCATAAGCAAATTCAAGGCGGGAATTCTTGATCAAATCCAAATCGAAGTTAGCCTCCACATGCTCGCAATACATCGTCTCTAGGTCTATGTATTCAATCTTGTTTTCCTTAATCAAATCATCCATAGAGAGCAGTGAAGAATCTAATGGAGAAGCATCAGGAATCATCCCTTCAATCTCCTCAACCATCGATGGAATCAGCGGTCCGCCATAAGGTCCCTTCAATTTATAACCATTATATTCGGGAGGATTATGGCTGGCAGTAATGATAATTCCAAGGTCTGTTTTAAGATTAACCGTGCCCAATGAAATCATCGGGGTGGATACAAAATCCTTTGCAAGATAAACCTTTACGCCTTTACTTGCCAACACTTTGGCAACGGTTTCGGCAAATAACTTTCCGCCAAAACGACAATCATGCCCCACGATAATCGTTGGGTTTTTCTTCTTTGCCATCAACCATTCTGCGGTGGAATACGCCACACGCTCTACATTCGCGACGGTGAAATCTTTTGCAATAATTGCTCGCCAGCCGTCGGTTCCAAACTTAATTTTATCCATAATTTATCTATTAAAATTTTACTCTGATTCCTTTACATATTTATTTATTTGTCGCCAATCGGCATTAAAAAGGGCTTGCTGGTACTTGTATGACAGCACCTTTTCTATCGGTTGATTATTTATTTTGTTGAGGACATAAAAAAACTGTTTCTCTTTCAGGAAGTCTTCCATGCCTTTGAAATCAACCACCAAATCCCACTTGGAGAACTCTTCTTTCGCAACCGATTTTAAAATAATATCCCCAACAAATATCGCAATGGAATCGGGTTGATAGGAGATATAATCCCCGTTCTTATCCCAGGTTTCGGTAACATTTACCTTTGCGATTTTAAAATGTTTTGGAGGATTATTCAACAAAGAATCTGTTAAGGGAATGCCCGCCAGGCGGTAGTATGTCGCCAAGTTATTATTCAAATAATCTTCCAAGGAAAGCAGAAAAAGATTACCGTTGTTGAGCAATTTATCATCCTTCAGCCGATGATTCTCGGTGATGAAATAAGATACTTTTTTATCCACTTTCAGTTCATCTAAATCGGGAGAATATTTATTCCTTTCAAAGGCGAGCTTCTTTATTCTATCCGATTCATCTTTCGTTTTTACGACCTGTTCGCCGAACTGAATCATGTTATATTTAAACTGTTTCAGCTTCAAAACTCGTTCAAAAGGAATGAAACAAAAGCCATCGGCATTGGTCTCGACGAAGGATGTTTTGAACAAATTCAACGCCTCATTATATTCTACATAGCCGAAACTTACTTCCACTTTGCCATTCGTTTTCTTGGCGAATTCAAAGCCTTTGGTAACGATCTTTACCTCTGTTTTCTTTTGTTCCCAGAGTTCATAGACGTAGATATTTTCTACTGCTTCGAACTTGGCATTGCTCGATTTTTCGATGGCTTGCAAGGTGGCGGGAAGCAGTTGCAATTGTTTCTTTTGCGAGTCCCAGAGTTTTATTTTGCCCTCCATTACGCCTTTATAAATCATGGAAGTCAAACCGCTGACGATGTTATATCCTAATGAATCGGGTTGTTCGGATTTCAGTAAACTATAGATAACCGGAATGCCGTCTTGACTCGGGACACGGGTGAATCCCGACCCACTTATCCAACATAAGATACAAACTATTATTCCGATTCGGTGCTTCATTTTTATTAATTTCAGGAAGGCGAATTTAAAGATTTGTTGGTAGATGCTGCGGCATGAATTATAAAAACATTGTTCCACAAAAAAGCCCTCCCACTTGGAGAAGGCTTTACTTTATTTTTAATTCCTTATGGAATACTAACTGTGGTAGGCGGTGTTGGGTCGCTCAAACCAGCTCGGTTTTGTGCAATCACGATCAGCTTCATATCGCCACTTGCCATGTTGTGCATCTCGGCGGTGGGGTGGGTATCGGACCATAAATAAAAAGGTCCTTTGGATACATTTATCTGATTCCCAGAAATCGTAACCACGGCATCCAAAAGACAAAAAAGATACAAAAAACTGCTCCCTGGTTGTGGCTTCACATGCACATAATATCCTCCCTTTCCTTCAGGAGAACTGTCCTGAATGATGGGCATCGCTGGTTTCGCAGTTGGCACTGATTCGCCATCTGTTTTATCAAAACCAGTCAGGTCCATCGTTTCGACATTGCCATCGCAAATAATGTCGAGAGCCTTATTCAATTTATTATAAAACTTGACCCACCTTCTTTCCGCAATCACCAAGCCGCCGTGCATCAGCGGATTAAGTTCATAAATATCATTCTTAGTTTTCAGGTTCAAATTTTCCGCAGCAATAGATGCGGGCGTAATACCGGTCGAACCAAAGGTTACGATATTATCCGTTTGTTTGGTCACTACCTTGGTGCCAAAAGTAAGTTTCTCCGAAACGCTCATACCGTTATGAGAGTGGGAAAGGTGAATAGGAAGTACAGCCATAGTCTTATTTTTTATTAGTTAGGATGTAACGTTACTAAAAATCTGGGAGAGCAGCATCATTATTCCCAACATTTCGGTCATTAAATGAAAATAAATCGCGTTTTCAACGGGGAATTGGGAAAAATAAATTTTCATGCCCCCGACTGGAATTTTTTTTATTGGCTATAAAAGAGTCATCATTTTTAAAAACAACATGTTGTCGGCATCAGAAAACATGTTTTCGGCATCAGAAAACATGTTGTTGGCATCAGAAAACATGTTTTCGGCATCAGAAAACATGTTGTTGGCATCAGAAAACATGTTGTTGGCATCAGAAAACATGTTGTTGGCATCAGAAAACATGTTGTTG
>CAIMUP010000104.1 GCA_903844645.1 uncultured Bacteroidota bacterium | reverse complement strand
ACCATGATGTTAGTACCCCATCCATTCCCTTCCTCGAATCCCTTATTAATTTCCTTTTCATCGCTGCAATAATACAAAAGAGTTTAGACATAACAAGTATCATGTATAAAATTTCCCTTTTGAAGACGATAAATTCTCCTTTCAGGGGCTAATAAAATTTCCCTTCCCCAAGAATTCTACACGTAAAATACCGCCGAATCGCATTTTCTAACCGCTCAATCGCATTTTCTAACCGCTGAATCACACTTTCTAACCGCCGAATCACACTTTCTAACCGATGAATTATATTTTCTAACCGCTCAATCGTATTTTCTAACCGATGAATCGCATTTTCTAACCGTTGAATCGCAAATGCACACCACCAAATCACATTCCATACCCTCCCGAATGGAATAATAGCTAATGCGGCTGCAAACCCAAAGTGATTTTTATGTTACGATGAACCAATGATTAGAGGAACTTCATAGTTCATGAATTAGGCAGGTTATTTTTTAATTAAGATACCACGCTTTTTATTAGGTCTCCATCTTAGTAATCATTTTTATCCAGAAAAAGGTCTTTACATGGGAAGAAGCTTATTGTCAGGATCTTTTTGACTGTAGTCAAAACCATTTTACCCATAGTCAAAACCATTTTGACCGTTGTCAAAAACATTTTGACCATAGTCAAAAACATTTTGACTGTAGTCAGAAACATTTTGACCATAGTCAAAACCATTTTGTGAGGCTATATTTTTTTGATCAACAGTACTCGTTTTTGGAGGAAATCTGCTTTTTCGGAAGATTGGAAGCGGGTTTTTGGGGAATTTTTCGGGGTATATTTGAGAAAATAACAGGGTTTTATAAAATATTATTGATAAAAATAAAATAAATAGGTGCATTCCAAGAATGCCCTAACAACAAGGGTTTTCAACGATTCGGACGAATAAAATAAGGGGAAATAAGGATAAAAATGGATAAATATTGGAGGGTGGCATTGCGACTACCAAAATTTTATTTATCTTTGCCGTCCCAAAAAAATAGGGGTTTTTAAGAAAAATAAACATAAAATAGAATGCCAACAATAAGTCAATTAGTAAGAAAAGGACGCAAGGAAATGATTGAAAAAAGTAAATCGCCTGCCTTGGTATCCTGCCCACAAAGAAGAGGTGTCTGTACAAGGGTTTACACCACCACGCCAAAAAAGCCTAATTCAGCCATGAGAAAAGTGGCGAGGGTACGCTTAACGAACAAGTTTGAGGTAACCGCTTACATTCCTGGTGAAGGACACAACCTGCAGGAACATAGTATCGTGTTATTGCGCGGCGGAAGGGTTAAAGATTTGCCAGGAGTAAGGTATCACATTATTCGTGGTGCTTTGGATACATCAGGCGTTGATGGAAGAAACCAAAGAAGAAGTAAATACGGTACTAAAAAGCCAAAACCAGGAGCGGTAAAAGCAGCCCCTAAAAAGAAATAAGTAGCATTAAAATATACAGAAAAAAATCTTAATTAAAGAATAAGAAATGAGAAAATCAAAACCAAAAAAAAGGGAATTGTTACCAGACCCAAAGTTTAATGACAGGTTAGTAACCCGCTTTGTTAATTGTCTGATGTATGATGGAAAGAAGAGCATTTCGTACGATATTTTCTATGATGCATTAGAAATAGTTGAAAAAAGAACCAAAGAAAACGGTCACGCTACTTGGAAAAAGGCAATGAATAATATTATGCCCTTTGTAGAAGTAAAAAGTAAGCGAGTTGGCGGAGCGACTTTCCAAATTCCTATGGAAGTTCGCCCTGATCGTAAAATTGCCTTGACCATTCGTTGGATGTTAACCTATTCAAGGAGAAGAAACGAAAAGTCAATGGCAGAAAAACTGGCAGGAGAAATAATTGCTGCTTCTAAAGGTGAAGGAGCATCAGTTAAGAAGAAAGAAGATACACATAAAATGGCAGAAGCTAATAAGGCTTTCGCACATTTTAACAGATAAGATACTTAATATTATAAGGAGTAAAAGAAAAAATTAGATGGCAAACGATTTATTATTTACGAGGAACATCGGGATTATGGCGCATATTGATGCGGGTAAGACGACAACAACCGAACGTGTCCTTTATTACACAGGGGTTAATTACAAGATTGGTGAGGTGCATGATGGTACTGCCACTATGGATTGGATGGTTCAGGAACAGGAACGTGGGATAACCATTACTTCTGCTGCTACAACCACTTATTGGGATTATAAAAATGACAAGTATAAGATTAACATAATTGATACCCCAGGACACGTCGATTTTACTGTTGAGGTTGAAAGATCATTAAGAGTGTTGGATGGTGCTGTGGCGTTGTTCTGTGCAGTTGGTGGTGTTGAACCTCAATCTGAAACTGTGTGGAGACAAGCAAATAAATATAAAGTTCCTCGAATTGGTTTTGTAAATAAAATGGACAGAGCAGGTGCTGATTTTCTTAATGTGGTTAAACAGATTAAGGAAAGATTAGGTGCACACCCTGTTCCTTTACAATTACCGATTGGTGCAGAGGAAATGTTTGTAGGAGTTGTTGACTTGATTACTAATAAGGCAATGATTTGGGATGAGGCAGGTAAAGGGATGACCTATACAGAGATTCCAATCCCTGATGATATGAAAGCTGAAGTAATTGTTTGGAGAGCAAAGTTAGTGGAGAGTGTTGCAGAATATGATGACCATTTGTTAGAGAAGTTCTTTGAAGATCCAAATTCTATTACTAAAGAGGAGCTGATGGTAGCTATACGTAAAGCTACTATTGCAATGTCCATTACTCCTATTCTTTGCGGCTCTGCTTTTAAGAACAAAGGGGTACAAACAATGTTAGATGCAGTAATAACATACCTTCCTTCTCCGATGGATGTGGAGCATGTTGTTGGAATTAATCCCAATACTGAATTAGAAGAGGAAAGAAGACCCGATGCAAACGATAAATTTGCTTCTTTGGCTTTCAAGATTATGACAGATCCCTTTGTTGGACGATTGGCTTTTTTTCGTGTTTACTCTGGAGCATTAGATGCAGGATCATATGTCTTGAATACAAGAACAATGAAGAATGAACGTATTTCAAGAATTATCAGAATGCATGCTAATAAGCAAAGCCCGATAGATAGAATCGAAGCTGGAGATTTGGCTGCTGCTGTTGGATTTAAGGATATTCGTACGGGGGATACTTTATGCGATCCTAATTTCCCAATTCGTTTGGAAACGATGTCTTTCCCTAAGCCCGTTATTGGTTTAGCAATTGAACCTAAAACACAGGCTGATATGGATAAACTTGGAATGGCGTTAGGTAAATTATCGGAAGAAGATCCTACGTTCAAAGTTAATACTGATGAAGAGACTGGACAAACTGTTATTAGTGGTATGGGGGAATTGCATCTCGAGATTATTGTTGATAGATTACGTAGAGAATTTAAAGTAGAATGTAATCAAGGTGCTCCTCAAGTTGCGTACAAAGAAGCTATTAAAGGTTCAGTTAAACATAGAGAATTATATAAAAAGCAATCGGGTGGTAGAGGTAAGTTTGCTGATATTTCAGTTGAGATAGGACCTATAGATGAAGGTAAAGAAGGGTTGCAATTTATTAATGAAATTGTTGGTGGGGCTATTCCAAAAGAATATATCCCTTCTATTGAAAAAGGATTTGCAGCCGCAATGTCTAATGGTGTTTTAGCGGGATACCAAGTTGATAGTATGAAAGTTCGGCTTTATGATGGTTCATTCCATGCTGTTGATTCGGATGCGTTATCATTTGAAATAGCGGCTAAGATAGCTTTCAGAGAGGCTTGTAAAAAAGCAAATCCTGTTTTATTGGAACCGATTATGAAGATTGAAGTTGTTACTCCCGATTTATACATGGGTGATGTGATGGGTGATTTGAATAAACGCCGTGGTCAACTTGAAGGGATGGATACAAGAGCTGGCGGACAAGTTATCAGAGCTAAAGTGCCTCTTTCTGAAATGTTCGGATATGTTACGACGTTGCGTACTATCACTTCTGGAAGAGCTTCTTCTACTATGGAATTTTCACATTATTCTGAAACTCCAAAGAGTCTTTCTGAAGAAGTGGTAGCAAAAGTAAAAGGCAAAACGGAAAATGTTTCCTAAGATTAGTTAAAGAATAAAATATTTCATTAAAATGAATCAAAAAATAAGAATCAAATTAAAGTCTTACGATTACAATCTCGTGGATAAATCTGCAGAGAAAATTGTGAAAACAGTTAGGGCAACAGGTGCTGTGGTCAGTGGTCCTATCCCATTACCAACTGAGAAAAGAATATTTACCGTGCTTCGTTCGCCGCACGTAAATAAAAAGGCAAGAGAACAATTTCAATTATGTTCCTACAAGAGATTGATGGATATCTATAACAGTACTGCTAAGACTGTTGATGCCTTGATGAAATTAGAATTGCCGAGTGGCGTGGAGGTTGAGATTAAAGTGTGATGAACTAAACAGAAATTAATTAAAAACATAAATAATAAATTACATGTCTGGATTGTTAGGAAAAAAAGTTGGTATGACAAGCATCTTTGATGCTGATGGAAAAGCTGTTCCGTGTACCATTATTGAGGCTGGACCATGCGTAGTAACGCAGGTTAAAACAAAAGAAAAGGATGGCTATGCCGCCACTCAACTATCTTTTGATAATAAAAAAGAAAAGAACACGTCTGCCCCGATGAAAGGTCATTTTGCGAAGGCAAAAACCACCGCTAAGGTTAAGACGGTGGAGTTTAAACACTTCACTACTGAGCAGAAACTGGGCGATGTTCTGAACACTGATATTTTCACTGAAGGGGATTATATTGATGTGATTGGTACAAGTAAAGGAAAGGGATTTCAGGGGGTTGTGAAACGTCATGGTTTTAGCGGTGTTGGTGGGGCTACTCACGGGCAGCATAATCGGTTGCGTGCTCCTGGCTCTATGGGTGCTTCTTCTGATCCGTCGAGGGTATTTCCTGGAATGAGGATGGCTGGGCGGATGGGCTTCGACCGTGTAAAGATTCAGAATATTCAAATCGTGAAAATTCTGGCTGATAAAAACTTAATAGTCGTTCGTGGATCTGTTCCGGGACACAAGGGCACTTACTTAATTTTAGAAAAATAAGATCATGGAATTAAAAGTATTAAACATTGAAGGAAACGAAACAGGAAGGTCGTACACGCTTCCTGATAGCATCTTCGGGATTGAGCCGAATGATCACGCTATTTATTTAGACGTTAAACAATACCTTGCGAACCAACGTCAGGGTACTCATAAATCGAAGGAGAAGGCAGAGGTGCATCGTTCGACGAGGAAACTGAAACGCCAAAAGGGTACCGGTGGTGCTCGGGCGGGTAGTGCGAAATCGCCATTGGTGAAAGGTGGTGGTAGGGTTTTTGGTCCGCGTCCTCGCGATTATAGTTTTAAATTGAATAAGAAGGTGAAAAATTTGGCGCGTCTGTCGGCTTTGTCTTATAAGGCGAAGGAAAGTAAGATTACTTTGATTGATAATTTCACGACGGAGGCTCCTAATACGAAGGCTTTTAATGCGAATTTGAAGAACCTGAACTTGGGTGGGGTGAAGACTTTAATCATTTTGATGGATGTGGATAGAAGCACGTATTTATCTTCTCGGAATTTACCGAAATGCAAGGTAACTAACATTCGTGATATTAACACTTATGATATTATGAATGCTGCGCAGTTGCTGTTTGTTGAATCGTCTATCAAAGAATTAGAAAAAGGCGAATAACACCTTCTCAGGTATAAAAATTAGATGTCCCGATGATGTTTTCAAACTCATCGGGACATTTTTTTTGGGGATAAAACAAGAAATACTCATATAAAATGAATCCAATAAACGGTCTTGCGAATATTTTAGCCTCTCGTGTGTCTATTTTTGATACTCGTGTATCTATTTTTGCTTTTCAGGTGTCTATTATTGCTTCTCGGGTATCTATTTTTGTTTTTTTTGTATCTATTATTGCTTCTCGGGTATCTATTATTGCTTTTCGTGTATCTATTATTGCTTTTCGTGTATCTATTATTGCCTGTCGTAGGTTTATTTCGGATATTGTTGTGCATATTTTGGCGAATGTTGCACATATTTCCGATCTTGCTGTAAATAATTCCATTAACTAAAACCGGCAATCTGCGCATAAAAGACATAGCGAATGGAATAATATTTGACCTCCACCTACCCTGGCTACGTTACCGATGTCCAAAATAATATCGGCATCGAAGCCGATAAATTAGTACGCCTGGAGATAAAATTACACATGATAGTTTAAGGTTTAAAGTTTAAAGTCCTCTCGATGAAAGTCGGGGGGATTTTTTTTGTAATAGTTTTTTGTAATTTTGTGCCATTAATAATAAAAATAAGTATCCAATGAAAAATTTAAAAGTAATACTCGTCGTCGTAGCCCTTCACATCACCATTAATTCGTTTGCCCAACAGCAGAATTGGAACTGGTATTTCGGACAAAATTGTGCAATTAATTTCAGTACCGGAATCCCCGTTTCTGTAGCTGGTAGCGCGATGAGTACTAATGAAGGTACGGCATCAATATCAGATGCTGGTGGTAATCTTTTATTCTATACCGATGGCATGTCGGTATGGGATAGGACCAATGCTCTTATGCCACATGGTAACGGGTTGCATGGCGGGAGTTCCTCTACGCAATCTGCTTTGATCGTTCCGAAGCCAAATAATCCAAACCAATATTATCTCTTTACCAATGATGGACAAAGTTACGGAGTATATTATTATACCGTGGATATGACTCTGCATGCCGGATTAGGTGATGTAGTGTCCAATACCGGAACGGGCATTTTGACAAATTCCACTGAAAAACTCACTGCCGTTAGGCATAATAATGGTACGGATTATTGGGTTCTCTCTCATTCATTAAATACAAATACATATTACGCCTGGTTGGTGAATAGCGCAGGGGTTCATGCTCCTGTAGTTTCCAATGCAGGTACAATTAATTCGAGTGTTATAGGTTATTTGAAAGTTGCCCCCAATGGATTAAGGATTGCCGATGCACATTTTGATAATTCTAATGTTGATGTTCTGGATTTCAATAATGCAACAGGAACGGTTTCTAATACTAATGTAATCAATATTCCCGCTCCTCTGGAGTATGCTTATGGTGTTTCCTTTTCTCCGAATATTCAGGTTCTATATGAGGTAGGTGATAATAGCCCTGCGCATCTTATGCAATGGGATTTATCATCGAATAATCAAGCTACCATCATTGCTTCACAAGATACTATTGCTACTCTCAATTATAGCGGTGGAGCCTTGCAATTAGGTATAGACGGAAGGCTTTATATTGCTCATCATTCAAGTCAATTTTTGGATATAATCTATTTTCCTAATGTTCTTGGTGCAGGATGTAATTATGTTGATAGCGCAGTGAATCTCGGAGCAGGAACTTGTATGATAGGCTTGCCTAATGATATTAATGCATATGGAAACTTCAGTATTACATCAGGTGTATATACCATCACGGATACAACCATCGCCATTACTTGCGGCAGTCCCGGCACGGCTTCTGTTAATTCTATTACGGGAGGTACTTCGCCGTATAATTACTTGTGGAATACTGGTGCTACCACGAGTTCTATAAGTGTTGCTACGGCGGGTATATATTCCGTTACCATTACCGATGCTGCTAAGGATACCGGTACGTTTATGATGTATGTCAATACCACGGTCGTCAATCCAAATAATGCTGTCGAACAACTTTGCATCGTTACCGTGGATAGTGCAACGCAGAAGAATAAACTGATCTGGAACAAAACTTATAATGCACACATCGGGAATTACCACATCTTCAAAGAAACGACCAGTGCCGGGGTGTATGCCCTCCTCGCCAACCAACCGTTCAGCACATTCAGCACCTATATTGACAACAGTTCTCAGCCGCAAGTGGTCGCTGCCAGGTATAAATTAGTTACCCTCGATACCTGCGGAACGCCTTCTGATAGCGGCATCGCTCATAAAACGATACACCTCTCCGTGAACCAGGGTACGGGTAACACTTGGAATCTTATCTGGGATGCATACGAAGGAATTTCGTTCTCTACTTATTACATTCTGCGGGGTACTACGCCCACGAATATCGTCCTTTTGGATAGCGTCCAGAATACTTTATATTCCTACACCGATCTGAATCCGCCGAATGGAAATGTGTATTATGCAATCGAGGTTGGGGGTGGCACTGCCTGCAATCCTTCCATCGCGCCGCCGCATCACGATGGCAGCCATTCCAAGTCATTAAATGGTGCTATCTCCCGATCCAATGTGAAGGATGCGACCACGAATGTCATCGAATTAAATACCGCGAAGGATATAAATGTCATCATAGACGCAATGAATAATATGCTGAATATTGACATTAGCAAATCTTCACTCTCCACGGTCAATGGGCAGATAAGCATTGTAGATATTCTGGGAAGGGCAGTTATTAAACAAGATATTAAAACCCTCAAAACCTCGATAGACATTGCTCCATTAAGCAAAGCGATGTACTTCTATCAAATCAAGGTAGGCGATGTTATTAAACGAGGGAAACTTATTTTAACCAAATAGTATATTACTGACATGAAGAGTGGTCAAACATCCTGACAGGTGCGAAGCTCCTGTAAGGTTGCACCGTATAAGTCTGCAACCTTACAGGAAATCGCGAAGGGGCGATTGCCTGTCAGGATGCTCGTGTGGGATTGCTTGTAAGGATACTTAATGCGTTTGGGGGATTGTGTGGTCTGCTGCGCGAGGGATGGTAGGGGCGGTACGGTTACCGCCTTTTGGTGGGGGCTTTTCGGTGGGGAGGCGGGAACGGAACCCCCGAACAGCCTGACCGCTGCTGCCATTTGGTGGGGACTTTGGTGGGTGGCAGCAGGGGACGCACCATAATTTAATTACGAATTGGGAGCATCTTGGTGATGACTATCGGGAGGATTCATCGCCAATAGAATCAGTAACAAGAATACGCCGTAGGTAAGCGTCTTGAAATGGTCGTAATAGTTATCGAACTCCCCTAAAAGGAGGTGGCTGTTGGTCGCTAAATAAGTGATAAAAAGGAAGACGATAAAGAATGATTTCTTGGCGGCAGAATTTTGTTCGGGAGCTTTGTTCATGCCATTAAAATACCTTGCAAAAACTCGAAACAACAGATACGTCGTTGCCGGAAAGATGAACAAAAAAGCATAATGCTGCTGATGCGGGAAGATAAGGGGAGTAATCAATAACAGATAGCTTACTTCGTACAGCGTTTGCAGCTTGTTTCGGAAGGTTTTGAAGGGCATGGAACGCAAAAACCATAGCGAAAATAAGATTAGCATTCCTCTCGCAATATTGATGAACAGATTGAGGGTTTGGAGGGATACATCTGCAATGTTTCGCCTGATGTGCAGCTCGTGAAAGTCACCGGTATTCCTGACAAGCAGCGTCGCGAGGAGGGTCGTTAATGAATGGAAGCTCCGTTCGCTGGTATCCATCAAATGTTCCTTGTTCATTGGGTTAATCAGATGCCATCTTTCGGATAATAAAAACGAATTATAGTCCCATCCGATAACGATGGCGGGAAGCACCATTAATATTGCCATAAATAAGAAGATAGCAATTCCTGCCTTCCACTCTTTTCGGTAGAATAAATAGGGAATCAGGAGGATTGGTAAGAGCTTTATGGTAATAGCAATTGCGATCAGCAGTGCACCACTGATTTTCTTGTTTCGATGTATTAAATGAAGCCCTTCCAAGGACAGGGATAAGATAAAGATAGTCATCTGCCCAAGATGGATATTATCCTTTACGAACCGAAAAACGAAGATAATGGAGAGCACCATAAACAGTTTCCTTGCCTTATTATTTAGCAAGGAAAGAGGTAAGTAATTCATGGTTATTGTAAAGATTCGATAGAAGAAAACGATGTTTAGCGAGAGCCAAAGCAGGTTTGCGAGATAGGGTGGGAGGGAAGCGAACGGCACTAACACCAAGGCAAACAGAACATCGTAGTAATAATGATACCACTGATGGTATTGTTCGGCATAGATGTTTTTATGCAGCATTAAATCGTGAGCCGCGGAGAGGAATATATCAAAATCGGATGCGCCCCTTGCCTCTATTAAGATAAAGATTAGTAAAATAAGGGAACCTATTAGTTGGACTACTTTTTCCTTTGTAAAACGCTGTATCGGGAATCCTATTTTGTAATTCATCGGTGCAAAATTAGGATTTGTTTAACCAATTTTCTGTGGAAAGATAGCCACGAAATAGTTAAGTTTGCAGTCTTATAAATAAAAAAGGACAGGGAATAGTTTATGAAGGTTTATCATTCGATAGAAGAGTTTGAAAAAGTGGACAACGGCGTGGTAACCATCGGCACTTTCGATGGCGTACATGTCGGGCATCAAAAGATTATTTCTACCCTGAAACAAATCGCGAAGAATAAAAATGGAGAAACGATTGTTCTTACGCTCCACCCGCATGCCCGCATGGTTTTATTCCCCGATGATACTACTTTGAAACTGATTACTACCATCGAAGAACGAACGACTTTGTTTCGGAGCTTCGGGATAGACCATCTGATCATCCATCCCTTTACCTTAGCCTTCTCGGAGCTTAGTGCGACAGCTTTTATTAAGGATATTTTGGTGGAGGCAATCGGTACGAAGACATTGGTAATAGGATACGACCATCACTTCGGTAAAAAGCGCGAAGGCAACTACGAATTGTTGGAAAAACTTGCCCCTGTTTACCATTTCGATTTGGAAGAAATACCGGAACAAGATATTAATTCCATCGCCGTTAGTTCTACCAAGATTCGTACTGCATTAATGCAGGGAGATGTTGCTACTGCCAACGAATTTCTTGGGTATGATTTCGAACTCACAGGAGAGGTGATTCATGGCGAAGCTATCGGGAAGACCATCGGCTACCCTACGGCGAATATCCAAGTAAAAGATGCTTATAAAATCATCCCTGCTGAAGGAATTTATGCCGTCCTCGTGAAGGTTGATGACGATTTATTCAAAGGCATGTTATATATCGGCAATCGCCCTACCCTCCACGGTTCCAAGCAAAGCATCGAGGTAAATATTCTTGACTTCGACCGCGATATTTATGGTCAAACGATCACCATTATCTTCAAACAAAAGATAAGGGATGATAAAAAATTAAATTCTCTTGAGGAATTAAAACTACAGATTGACCAAGACAAGATGGCTACAATAAAACTGCTCTCCCAAACGTATTAATCATCAAAAATAATGAAGCAAACGATACTCTTTACTACCCTTTTTTTCCTCTGCTTTGGGGCTTTTGCGCAAAATGTTTTGCTCGATTCCGCAACATTAGCCAAGGAGCGAACTTTTATCTCCTTAAAAGAGGCGATGAAGGCTCCCGAAAAGGTATATAAGTTAGATTTGAGCCATCATAAATTAGACTCCTTCCCCGAAGAAATCTGGCAATTCAAAAACCTCCAAGTCCTCAACCTGAAACGTAATAAACTCACCGAAATCCCTGAACAAATCGCTGCCCTGACTCACCTCCAGCACCTCGATTTATCCCGAAACAACATCGTTACGATAGACCCCGCGATAGGGAACTTAAGCAGCCTCAAATTCCTCGAACTAAGCCGAAACGACATCGAGATATTGCCCAAAACGGTTGGTAAATTAGACAGTCTGGAACAACTCATTCTCTGGGACAACAACCTCTCGGACTTCCCCGATGAAGCCAAGGGCATGACCGCCCTCAAGTACCTCGCCCTCCAGGATATTGCCATGAATCAAGAGACCCAAGACCGCATTTCTGCCCTCCTTCCGAACGCCAAAATCCGCTTCTCTCCCGCCTGCAACTGCAAGTTTTAGCATGACCATAACCGCCATCATCGCCTTGTTGCAGCACCCCGAAAAGGGGATGCTATCACAAGACGATGGAAGAATCGCGGACATCGAAACAATGCCCGATAATACCCCGATATTTCGTTTCTTTGCCACATTGAATGTCATGAAGAATCAAAAAATAACCATTTTGAACGCCTTCTTAACCGATGCCGGATTAAGAACAGGAAACGGCAACCCTTTTCCTCTCATTGGTAATAGAATAATAAGGAATAACGCCGATCCATATATGGATCAAGACGATTCCCTATCAAATGCCCACCACTCCCTAAAGTTTGGCATTCAAATACTAACCTTTAACCCCGATCCATATATGGATCAGTCGGAAAAACCAATAAATGGGCGGCATTTGCAACGGAATGACCGTGAAAAGGTAGTAAGTAATCCCGATCCATATATGGATCGGTTTTTCGCAGTATTTAATGACCGATTAACCATTAATAAGGACCAGAGACGACAACAATTATTTGATAAAACACCACAGATATGGCAGTAAAAATAAGGAAATTATTGGTCAAAAGAATGGAATTTACCACCATCCGCAACCCCGGCAAGCTAATCGGATATATGGATGCCAGCATAGCCTCCGGAATGCAATATTACCTGTACGAAGACCCCCATATTTCCTTAGATTTTTACAACGAAGGAACCGATGCCATGGAGGCGATAAAAGATGCCATCAAGGCTCGTAAAAAAGCCCCCACCAAAGCCAATAAATCGGCAGTGAAAACTAAGATGAAACTGGGAAAAATATGGCTCAAAGCCTACTCCGACAAGGTAGAGGCGATTGCGAACGATGAAGCCAACCGCAGCACCCTCGAGGAGGCTTCGGTGAATATCATGCAATCGTATCTGACCCCTCAAAAATTAATAAAAACTAAAAAAGGAGACCCGGAAGCACCCGAAATAACGGCAAAAAATGTAGGCACCTCCGCGATAGATGTCAAGATAGTTAATGGCATAGATTTTAAGCCCTCGATGACCAATTTTATCCTCCTCGAAAAGGACATGAAGGCGACCATAGATTTGATTGACGGCGTACTGTATATTAATCAAGAAAAAAAGGGACAAATCGTCTTCAAATCGGCTAATGCCAAGGGCAGATACACCCATTTTCGGAGGCTGAAACCAGGTGTCGAATACGATATTTATGCCTATTCTCAAAACGGGAAGGACCAAATCAGCCGATTGTCCAAAGTAGTTTCTGCCTTCGGATAAGTTCCTGAATGTTGCCCCATCATAGCCTCCGCTTTGGTACGATTTATCTTACCCATTCCTGTATTTTTGCCGCATGACAGAGAAAAATTTCATCCAATACAAACATTATAAAATGACCTTCCAAGTCATCGGCAACGGCACCCAAACCATGCTTGCCTTTCATGGCTTTGGCAGAGATGGAACTGATTTTAAAACCTTAGAACCCTCACTCGGGAACGATTTCACGATCATTTCTTTCGATTTATTCCACCATGGAACCAGCGAAATTAAGAAGAATAATGAAGGTACAGAATTTAACGCTGCAGACCTCAAAGAATTGATCAATCAATACCTGCTCATTCACCATACCGAACGATTTTCTCTGCTTGCCTACAGCCTCGGCGGCAGGATTTCGCTGCAATTAATCGAACTCTTTGGCGATAAAATAGATACCGTCCTCCTCTTTGCCCCCGATGGTTTAAAATATAGTTTGATGTATCATTTTATCACCAAAACAAAGCTCGGAAAAACAATGTTCAAACAATTCATCACCACCCCCGGACTATTCTTCTTCCTTTTAAAACTATTGAATAAAACAGGCATCGTGAAGAACAGTGTATTCAAGTTCCTAAACCTCCAATTAGATACCCAAACCAAGCGACAACGGGTGTTTGATACCCACCTCTTCTTCCGCAACATCCACCCCGATTTAGAACATGTGAAAGCAATTATTAATACCAAACCTATCAAGCTGCATCTGTTCTTTGGTCGCCACGATACCATCATCCCGCCCCGCTACGGCAAGGTATTCATGAAAGGAATCAATGATAAAAGAGCCCTCCATATCCTCGATTCCGGACATCATTTAATAAAAGATTCGGCGAATGAAGTGCTTAAAAAGATTCTTAATAAACCATAACTATCGAAAATAAAAATGCCACCCCTTTTATGAGGCGGCATCAATATTATTGCAAGAATCAAACCCTTTCGGGAACGATTATTTACTGGTCTTTTCGGAAGAAACAGTTAATTTCTTTCTACCTCTTGCTCTGCGGGCAGCCAATATCCTTCTACCATTCGGTGTGGACATGCGCTCTCTGAAACCATGTTTGTTTCTTCTTTTCTTCTGCGAAGGTTGGTACGTTCTTTTCATCGTATTATTAATTTCTATTAAGGCTGCAAATATACAAACGTTTATGGAAATGCCAAATCATGTGAATAATTCTACTTTTATTCTCTTTCTAATCCTTCTTCCCGACCACCAATTCATGCATCGAATCAGGATCTAAATATTGCTTCGCCAATTCTAATAATTGTTTAGAAGAAACATCCTTCAGCGTGGCAAGGTATTTATCATAGAAAGAATAATCCAAGCCATAAACTTTTATACCCATATATTTATCAGCTAAAGCAAACGGTCCATCCAAACTCTTGAGATAAGAACCCATCAGATAATTCTTTACTAAATCAAGTTCTTCATCGGGAATCAAGTCTGTACGCAGAATATTTATTTCTTTATAAATTTCTTCCAAGGCACTGCTGCAAACATCAGCTCCTACTTCGGTTCCGATGTAGAACATTCCATCATGCAAGAGCGAAGCCATCCCCGATCCGATGCCATAAGTATAACCCTTATCTTCCCTGATATTAGTCATCAACCGAGAGCCAAAATACCCACCAAGAACAGTATTCAGAATCGTCATTGGAAGGTAATCTTCATGTGTCTTATTGAACATTCTTTTCCCAATGCGAATAGCATTCTGTACAGCTCCTTCCTTGGCAATAAAATTCTTCTTTTCTTCTAATGGATTAATGGTGTAGGCAGAAGGATTTTGCTGGTTGGGATTTGTAATCCCGATGCCGCTCCAATCATTCCCACCAAACTGTTTATTCAACAACGAAACAACCGATTCATCAACCTTCCCTGCAACAATTATCTGACACCGATTACTCTTATATTGATTCGTATAAAAGCGAATCAAATCTTCTCGCTTCAGGTTATCAAAATCCCCTTCAACAGCAATCAAAGAATAAGGATGATGATCCCCGAACAGGAAGCGATTGAAGTGCTTCCGACATACATCGCCAACCTTCTCATTACTCACAAACCACTTCTGCTTTTTATTCTCGATAAGGATATTAAACTCCTTCTCCGGAAACACCGAATCCACAACAGCCTCCCTAAAATAAGGCATGACATTCTCCAGATGTTTGTTTAAAGAATAGAGGCTGATGAAAGAAAAATCTTGCTGCGCCTCCGTCTCCAAAAACGCCCCGAAATAATCAATCTTCTCTGACAATTCCGTCCCGCTCCGATGCTTGGTTCCCTCATTCAGCATCGCATTGGTCATGTTCGCAATCAAGGGTTTATTGGCATACCAATCCCCGCCATCGAACATAAATTCAACCCGCGACAGTTCCTCCGTTCCCGCATTAATTAGGTACACCGGAATCCCATTATCCAGTTTATATTCCTGATGTTTTATAAAATCCACCCTCCCAATCTTCCCGAAAGGCGGCGCAAGCGTTCTGTCTAATGTATCCATGTTGTTATTAATAATTAATGCCGCAAAACTACTAAAATAAATCGGCGTAATGAAGACACCCCTTCGTATCTAATCCTGAAGATTTTCTCCTTTCAGTAAGATAAGTCCTCAATGTTTCTTCCAATTCAAGGAAATAAAGGTTCTTTTTCTTTTGAGGTAGTAATTGAAAACGATGCTATCGGGGTATATAAAGTTTCCGCTGTTATCAAACGAAGATTTAATGACTTCCTTTCTCTTTTTATTGATGTGGCGATAGTTTTTATAGAAATAAAAATGTGCTTTTACAACGGCAATACAGTCCTTCCCGTTGCCTTCTAAAAGGAATTTAATACCTGCTATTCCATCTAATATCAATCTTAATAAACAAATCTTCCATAAATCTTTTGCTGGGGCATTTTTATAGACCATCAAGAGATTATTTCTGAAGTTTAAGAAGGTTTTTCTCGGATTATTCTTGGGCAATGTCCCGCCCCCGATATGATAAACCGTTGATTGTTGGCTGAATAAAACTTTGAAGCCGGCATTACGAATTCTCCAACAGAGATCTATCTCTTCCATGTGTGCAAAAAACTCTTCATCGAAGCCTTTTAGCTGATGAAAGACCTCAGTCCGAATAAACATACAAGCTCCTGAAGCCCAAAAGATTTCGCAATCGGTGTCATATTGCCCCATATCGTTTTCAAGAGTTCCAAAAATTCTTCCTCGGCAAAAAGGATAGCCCCATTTGTCAATGAATCCGCCGGCAGCACCCGCATATTCAAATTTTTGACGGTCGTTATATGCTAACATTTTCGGCTGGCAGGCGGCAATGCTCCTATCCATTTCCATAAGAGCAATTACGGGTTGAATCCAGCCCGAAGTAACCTCGACATCAGAGTTTAAGAGGATGTAATAATCAGCATCCACATGCTTTAGAGCATCATTATAACCCTTAGCAAAGCCACCATTATCTTTATTAAGGATTAATCTTATGAAAGGATAGTTTTCTTTTAAGAAATCAATGGAGTCGTCTATGGAATCATTGTCGGCAATGACTATTTCGGCAATGTCCTGACTGTGTTCAATGACGATGGGCAGGAATTGTTCCAACAACTTTTTCCCGTTCCAATTAAGAATAACTATTGCTACTTTCATCAATAAATAATGCCGAATAAAATCAGGTTTAACTATCGAGGATTGTCGAAGATAATGTTCGATCTTCCACCAATCCTATCCGGCACTTTAGTAGCGTCTATATCATGATTTGTATAGGACCTATTGTACAAAGTTTTTTGCCAGTCATTGGCTTGTATTTCCCCTTTTACATCGGAATGTAGGATAACGTATTCGTTGTTACCTTCATTAGGTTCATAGAAAAGAAACTTTCGGTTTGATTGATTATTTAATACATAATATTGCCATATCTCGTACGGCAAAGCAGCAGGGTCATCGCTGCCAGGAGTAATAATATTAGGCGTACCATACCTTAAATAAATTCTTCCTCTGTCGGTGTCATATCCTTTACGAAATGCGGTGCCGTATAGCTTTTGAACTTTGATTACTTGTTCGCGATACGCTGCCCATGCCTTTGCCGGATTTTTATCGTCGCGTTTTACCCAGAAATCATAGAAGTATTTCTTCATCAACAACGAATCTTTAGCGGGGGTATCTTTATGAAAATAGTTATCAGTAAAATCGTTTTCCATTTGATTGGAAATAGGGCGAAGAGAAAGGATCATCGAGAACAAGGTATCTTTGTTATTAAAGGTGGCAACGAAGGTATTGTTAATATCTATTCCTGTATAATCATTCATCTTTATTTGGGGTAAAGCAATGGCGTTTTGCCGCTGAAAAAAGTAATCTTTATAGGCGATCATTTCATCTTTATTATTCCTTACTTCTACCACCAGATTATAATTACCGGAGGGCAGCGAATCTATTGGTAGTTCTGCCATCACGACGTTGACTTCTTCGGGATTCATCTTAATAAACCGACTATAATCGCCCAATATTTTCTTTGAATTTGATTGTTCGATATAATACTTCACGAGGTATTTATTGCCCTCTATTTTCTTTGAATTATATACCTCGGCATAAAACTTTATACTGTGAATACTTTTAGGATAATAGTTAGATATAAAAGGGATTAAATCATATCCATTTTTAGTCAAGATGTTCTGGTTCGTAGTTTTATTAAACGATTCGAGGAGTTCGATACCCGATATTGCTGGGACATTTTCGGGGTAATTAACATGGATATTCGTCTTGCCTTCAAAGGGTTTTTCGCGATTGTTTTTATCCACAATACCGAGGCTTAAAACATAATCTCCATTCGGTAAAGGTATCCGTTGTTGGTCTATAAAGTCTTTCAAATCCTTGGTAGTATCACTCGTTTCGGGGCTTAATAAATTATATCTGTCGGTATAAAAAGTCGTCGTATCTTTCTTAATCCGTATCGAAACTTCTATTGCGCCCTGGAATTTTCCATTATTATTTTTGCGATAGGTAATCCCTTTTCCGAGCACTGAAAGGTACGTTTCGAGGAACGGTCCTTTGCCTGGAATATTAAATGTACAGGTCGCGAGACACGAGTCCACAGTGGCTCCGTGAACTATCGGAGCCATCATCAAGAGGCATAAAACGGAGAGAACAAATTGCTTTTTCATGCTAAAATTATTAGGGTGCTAAATTAGAAAATCGGCAATAAACCAAAATAATATGCATCCATGTTTTGCATTAACATAAATTTGTGTAGTTTTGCCCCCGGAGAGATGGCAGAGCGGTTTAATGCGGCGGTCTTGAAAACCGTTGTGGGTAATTCCACCGGGGGTTCGAATCCCTCTCTCTCCGCCACCCGAAAAATTGTCCTGCGAAAGCAGGATTTTTTTTGCCTATTAAAATTAAACTATACATACCTTGCCCCGAACTATATATAGTTTGGATCGAAGTATATATAGTTTGGATCGAAGTATATATAGTTTGGATCGAAGTATATATAGTTTGCATCGAAGTATATATAGTTTGCATCGAAGTATATATAGTTTGCATCAAACTATATATAATTTGAGAGAATGCCAATGGTGAGCTTTAGATATTAAATCTAAACCTTTTTTATTCATTTCTAATAAATAATGTAATTTCGCTGCTCCAAAACGGGAATCTCTCCCGTGGAATATCAAACAAAAGAATATGGAATATAACTCACAAAGAAACCTGTTGGTCATCCCCGAATACGGGCGGACGATTCAGAAAATGATTGAACATGCCTGCACAATCGAAGACCGCGATGAACGGAATAATTGTGCCCGCGCCATCGTCCGGGTGATGGGAGAAATGAATCCGCATCTGCGCGATGTAGAAGGGTTTAATCATAAATTGTGGGATCATTTATTTCTTATTTCAGGCTTCCAATTGGATGTTGATTCGCCCTATCCTATCCCGAATAACGAAACCCTGACCCGCAAACCAAAGGTCTTGAATTATCCTTTTAAGAAGATTCGTTTCAAGCATTACGGTAAGAATCTGGAACGCATGATAGAAGCCGTTTCACAGAAGGAACTTGGCGAGGAGCGGACGTATTTGATAAAGAATTTGGGGAATTTTATGAAGCAATCGTATTCCAAATGGAACGGCAATTCGGTTACCGATGAAGTGATCAATAACCACCTCAAAGAACTCTCCGAAGGGAAGCTGAAGCTGGAGCCGAATATGCGATTGATAGATACCGATGAACTCTTTAAACACGGGCAACACCAGCGGAATCCGATCATCCCATTCGGGCAAAGCCCGACCCGTAAAAAGAAGAAAAACAAGAATAAACCAAAGCGGTTTTAATACCATTAATACATGAGTAGTTTTGAAGTTATGGGCGGCGTTTCCCTAATGGGAGACCTCACGCCGCAAGGGGCAAAGAATGAGGCTTTACAGATTCTGTCAGCCGTTTTATTAACCGGTGAGAAGGTCGAAATTAGTAACATCCCCGATATTCGGGATGTGATGAAGTTAATTGAATTGCTTGCCGCGATGGGCGTGTCGGTAGAGAAAATTGCCGATGAAGTTTATTCTTTCCAAGCAACAGATATTGATATGGATTACCTCCTGACAACTGATTTTACCAAACGGGCTACCGAGCTTCGTGGTTCGATCATGATTGTCGGTCCCTTGTTAAGTCGTTTTGGGAAGGCAAGGATTCCGCAGCCAGGTGGAGATAAGATTGGTCGGAGGCGATTGGATACCCACTTCATCGGCTTCCAGAAGCTCGGTGCAGAGTTTGAATTCGATGCGAAGGATAACTTCTATCATGTCAAAGCCAATCGCCTGAAAGGAAGCTACATGCACCTTGATGAAGCCTCCGTTACCGGTACTGCGAACATTGTCATGGCGGCTGCTTTGGCAAATGGAATTACAACGATATACAACGCTGCCTGCGAACCATATCTTCAACAACTGTGTTTGATGATTAATAGGATGGGAGGAAAGATTACCGGAATCGGGTCTAATTTATTGAGCATCGAAGGGGTGGAATCGCTTGGCGGCACAACTCATCGGATGCTGCCGGATATGATCGAGATAGGGAGTTTTATAGGGCTTGCCGCGATGACTAAATCCGAGATTACAATCAAGAATGTTGCTTTTCCTCACCTCGGAATTATCCCTGCGACCTTCCAAAGATTGGGCATCCAGATGGAACTTCGAGGCGATGATATTTACATCCCGAAGCAAGAGAATTACGAGATAGATACCTTTATAGATGGCTCTATCCTCACCCTTTCCGATGCTATTTGGCCCGGCTTCACGCCTGATTTATTGAGTGTCGCTTTGGTGGTGGCGACTCAAGCGAATGGTACTGTGTTGATTCATCAAAAGATGTTTGAATCGCGCCTGTTTTTTGTGGATAAATTGATTGATATGGGTGCACAAATCATCCTTTGCGACCCGCATCGGGCTACGGTGATTGGCTTAAACCGGAAGCTGCCGCTGCGGGGTATTCAGATGACGTCGCCAGATATTAGGGCAGGGGTTGCGTTGTTGATTGCGGCGATGAGCGCGGAGGGCAAAAGCGTTATTAATAATATCGAGCAGATTGATCGCGGGTATCAGAATATTGATAAGCGATTAAATGCCATCGGGGCGAATATCAAAAGGGTTTAAATTCTGAATTGGGCACTTACAAAACCGATTCGGCTTTTATAACGGGAAATGGGGTTCAGGAGGGTTGAGGTGATAGAGCGTTGATTTTTGGGTAAACCACCTGACAAGATGAGAGGCGTTACCTGTCAGGTGGTTTACGCAGGGGTAGGGTGCTTGGGCGGGGTGGGGCATGGTGGGGTTTTTGTTCTTGAGTTCTTTACTCTTTTAGTATCTTCCCTCTGTATGTTTCTTGTGCTGCTCTTACTTCGTAGAAATAAAAGCCTGCGCTCCATTTCGATACATCTATCTTGGTATCTGTGCTTGTAAGCGTTTTTTTATAGATTACTCTTCCGAAGATATCTGTAACTGTTAAAATAGTAGATTGAGTTGAATAATTTGATTGGTGGATGGTTATTGAAGTATTCGTAGGATTCGGATAGATATTTATCATGTTCGTATTAGAGATGGAGGGTACACCCACCGATTCAATAATAACCTCTGTCAAATCGCCATAAGGCTGATGACCATCGGCAGGGGCACCGGCAAAGTCATGCATATTTATTAGAGCATTTGTAGCTGTATCAAAACTAAAAATAGTGCCGAAATTATTAGCACCACCATTCGACCCATATCCATATAAAAGTCCGGTACTACCCTTAATTATGCTGCCTCTGCAACCAAATCCAGTGGTATTGGTTAATGTAAATAAATCGGAATAAATATTTCCTGAAAGATTAAAACTAAACAGATAATTATTAGCTAAACCTAAAAGCAACCCATTGTTAACATTTAACATTGTACCACGCGATCTGTGATTACTTGGATTAAAATTATGTAATACTATTAAACTATCTATTGAAATATCATAACTGAAAATTACACCATTGTTGTACAAACCTCCAATATAAGTTATACCATAAAGCAATCCGTTATTAGCTTGTATAAGGTCCCCTACGGGACCATGGCCATCGGAAACATTAAAATCATGTAAATCTGAATAAATATTAGTTGAAGGATCAAAACTAAACACTACTCCATCACTATGTAATCCACCTGCAGCCATGCCATAAAAAATGCCATTATTTGCCTGTAAAAGTCGCCCGAAGGGATTTGCTCCATTTAAACCATCAAAATTATGCAATATTGTTAGGGTGTTTGTCGAAATATCAAAACTAAAAATTACGCCCCCATCATATATACCACCTTTGAGCGTCGTTCCATACAATAATGAATTATTACATTGTATTAAGCTTGATTCTGAAAATGATCCATTAATGCTATCGAAATTATACAGAACTGAAAAATTATTAGAGGCAGGGTCTATGCTAAAAATAGTCCCCTTATCATTTAAACCTCCATTATGGGTAATCCCATAGAGTTTTTGATTATTCGCAAACAACAGGCTACCATAAGGAAGCACTCCAGATGTTGAACCAAAAGAAAATATCATTTGAAAGTTGCTTCCATCTTCGTTCATTTTTATAATAGCACCTTGATTGTTTATGCCACCTCCATTTGTCATTCCCCATAATTGAACAGAGGCATTAGAAGTGGTTACTAATAAACAACATGTAATTGTCAGAATAAGAATTATTATTTTCATATCTATAGATTATTTGGTTAAAACAAGTTTCCAGATATTAGTATACAGTTTCCCTGTTTCTCGAACAAAATAAATTCCCGAATGTTGGTCGTTCAATGAAATTGTCTTAACAAAAGAAGTTGCAGGTGAAACATCTTTCGAGATATAGATTCTTTCACCAAATAAATTATAAATTTCTAGACTGATTTGTTCATCTGGTTCAGTTTCAAAATTGATCGTAAAATCACCATTGGTTGGATTTGGATAGATACAGGAAAGCCCTTGTTTTGTATCTATAGATATATGTTCACGACGAAGCGGATAATTATAATAAGGCTCCCCTTTATACATAATATCACTGGCTACTCCACTGAACCAAGTATAAAAAATATTATCTGAACCATCTTCTCTGCCTGATAAAGATAGATAGCCCTGAAAACCTGTAGTTATGGAATTGGGATTATATGGCAATAACATAGCGTTTGTATCACAGTCATGGAAAAAACCTTGATTATCGCACATCAGGATTATGGGTTCAGTTCCGAGAAACGGTATTGGGGTAGGGTAAGTTGGGGTATATTGCCAACCTACCATGATGTCATTACCATCACCATAAGGATTCGCATTAAAATCAGCACCGTTAAAAAAATCGGAATACGTAACTACAGGCCTTTCATTCACATCACCTTCAATTTCCCAGTTATTGCATTCACTAAAAAAGGTATAGTCATTTGACCAAACATGATAGGGTGTATAAGTATTATCATCCCAAAGAAATGTCGTCCCTGCAATATGATATTCAGCAGGGTTTCCCATATAAGTATCATTATATTCAAATACTACTGTCCAGCCACTTTGTTGATAGCAGGATGTACTATTAGGGGATGCTATTCTGGGGTAATCATAATATCCATCAGCATAAGCTAATGTTTGTATTGGAGATACTGTAGTTGTGTTACTGAAGTTTGGATATAAACCAGATGAAAAAGGCCACAAATCTACATTAACATTACGACCTACTCCTATTTCATCTGCCACAAAAGTAATATAAGCATCAGCAGTTGTAGTGCCTGTATTATATAAACTTACATCGGGTGCTGAAAAACCTAATACAGAATTAATATCTGCATAAATCGTGGTATATGCCGAAGGGGTAGTAGGTACGCCAGTGACAAGGTATACGTCGCTTTCCTGTATTCCAGTGGTCAAATCATCCCAAACTATTACAGAGTTCCCTGCCTCGTCCGCCTTTATATTAATGCCCTTATTAAATGAAGTTGTTTGTAAAGTAATAGCCGAACCTTGTAATACAAAGGCGGTACTGATCCATTCGTATAATTCGTAAGCATATTTATTATTCGTATAACTATTATAATAAACGACTAAAGCATACCAAGTAGTACCATTGTCTATTAATGCAACCTTTGCATCCTTCACCCCATGTCCGGCATTGAGTTGCACTGTTCCAGAATTAATTCCATCATCCCATGCTAATCTTGAAAATGTGCCATCAGCTACCCATACATTCATACCATTCTTTGCATCATTACCAGTATTGGTAATACCGCTAATGGGGCTTATTCCAGTAATAGATTGGTCATGTGTATTAGTTGCAAGTATAAATGGGGTTGTTGTAAATTGTATATCTACATCATCTATTCTGAATATTGAATAATTGCTATTAACATCTAATACTGCCTCAAATGACAAATTTGATATTGTACTTCCTAAAAAATGTGAAAAATTAGAAACGGGAACTACTTGCTGAACATAACCCGTAGATTGAAAGACGAAGGCATCCAAATTTGAATCAAAATTATGAGTACCATCATCCATGTGTACGTGCAATATGTCACTACTAAATGTTGTTTCTTGCGTTACAATATAAGAGTAAAAAGTTATTATAACGGAAGTTGCATCCAAGGGTATATAAAGACCCGGATTTGTAGTAATAGTACTGACGGCAAGACTAGCATTAAAATCATAATTATGGTCTGAAGCAGAGGCAGCAAATGAGGCATAATTACTTGAAGAATGATAATGACTACCTAAAGTCCCTTGAAGCCAACCAGTACCGGTAACTGTCCAATCGCATTGACATTCAAAATCTCCGTCAGGGACATTTTGGGCTTTACTTACTCTGCCAATAAAGCAAAGAATAGCGATTAATGATAAAAGAAGAATGTTCTTCTTTAGGCTTTGTACGTAAGAGTTCAGCCCCCCCCCCCCCCAGTGGGAGTTACGATTTAAATTTTGATAATTTTTCATTTTTTAATTTGTTTGAATAAGAAATAATTTATTTAAGGCTGTAAAATTACAAAGAAAAAGAATAAGAAAAAAATTTTTGAGAAAAAAGTTTTCAACAATCTTCTCCTTTTCGTTCATGAGTCTCTGTGAAAACTCCATGTAATTCTTATAAAGGTTACACAGAGTTAAAAAGGGGAAAGAAGCCACAGATTCACATATTAAAAAGCGAAAAACGGAAACGAATTACAGGGTTAAAAAATGACAAAAACAGAATGGATTAGGCGAATTATAAGGCTAAAAAGGGGGTGTTTTGGCTAAAGGGGTGTTTTGGGTGATTTTTAGGCTTGAAAATCGTTAATATGCTGATAAACAGGTATTGTTTGTAATGAGATGTCAAAAAAAAGGTCCAACTCGTTGTCCAAAAGGTCCAACTCGTTGGTCAAAAGGTCTGCCTACTTAGTCAAAAGGTCTGGCTATATTTTCAAAAGGTGTGAAGGGTTTGTCAAAAGGTGCGAAGGGTTTGTCAAAAGGTCCGAAGAGTTTGTCAAAAGGTCTGAAGGGTTGGGCAAAAGGTCTGAAGAGTTGGTCTAAAGGTGTGAAGGGTTGGGCAAAAGGTGTGAAGGGTTGGTCAAAAGGTGGGAAGGGTTTGGGAAAAGGTGGGAAGGGTTGGATAGAAGCTGGAAAGGGTTGGAATAATTGGGTATTTAGGCATTGGGAAGGGGTATTGTTGATAAGTTTTTCATAAATATTTTGAGAGGAATGGTTGTATGTCAAATTTTTTTTGTAATTTTACATTCTGAAAATCGCAGTGGTCGTTCCAATAATTATATATCATGAAAAAAATCATAGTTTTTTTAATCTTTTTGCAGATGGCGCGTTCATCTTTTGCGTTCCATGTAACCATCATCGAGAGCCAGTCTTATAATAGCGGTCATGTGATGGATAATGTTTGGCTCGGGGTGGTTACTTCGATGGGTTTTACGGGGACGATTATGCCGCAAACGACCTTGGATAACAATACCTTCTTCGCTACTACCGACTTGTTGATTATTTCTTCTGGGGTTATTAATATTCCGTCGAATCGTGTTACGATGATTCAGAATTTTTTGCAGACGGGGAAGCCTTGTTATATTCAGGCGGAGTACCTTCCGAGTTATGATGCGGATCAGGCTTTTCAAACTATCGTTACAAACCTCGGCGGGACGTTTGCCTGGGGCGGAACAACGGCAGGTACGCTGCAACCGATGAATGAATTAGGGACGTTTGCGACGACTAATCTGGCGGTTAGTCCGCTTACTTATTTTTGGTATGGATGTTATGGAACGGGAGGGTGCAGCATTATGAATATGTTGGAGTTTCAGGGGCAGTATTTTGGGTTTCAGTATTGTTCGGGTACGGCTTCTATCGGGGCATTGAGCACTACTTCGGATCAGGACTGGGTGAATCAATCTACGAGCACTACTTTTATGCAGAATATCTTGACTCATCTTATCAATGCGCAGACACTTTGCATTACAAGTGGTAATGGTCCGATTGTGAACTTAGGTCCTGATACTACCTTGTGTACCGGTGCGCAATTAATCTTGAATGCTACGAACAACGGCTCGACTTATTTATGGCAAAACGGTTCTACGAGTGCTACCTTTACGGTTACAGCGCCAGGGAATTACTTTGTAGCGGTTACGAATGGTTGCGGAACGGGGCATGATACGATTAATGTATCCTTTACCAACCCTCCTACCGTGAATTTGGGTAATGATACCACGCTTTGTCTTGGTAATGCTTTGACATTGAATGCCGGTAATCCAGGAGCGACCTATCTGTGGTCGAATGGGGCTACTACGCAAACCATTTCGGTTACTACTTCGGCTACTTATTGGGTTAATGTGAATCCTACCGGATGTGGGGCTATTGATTCTATCATTGTGAATTTCGTGGCTGCCCCTGTGGTTAATTTAGGGAACGATACCACGCTTTGTGCTACGGCTCCCATTACCCTTGATGCAGGGAATGCAGGGGCAAGTTACTTATGGTCGAATGGGGCAACGACACAGACTATTACCCCTACGGTTAATGGAAGTTATTGGGTGGTTGCTGCCATCGGAACGTGTGTGGATCAGGATACGATAACCCTTACATTCAGCCCTGCCCCGGTGGTTTCATTGGGTAATGATACTACGTTATGCAACGGACAGAACCTTACTTTGAATGCGGGCAATGCAGGGGCTACTTTCCTGTGGTCCACTGCGGAAATTACGCAAACGATTTCTGTTAATACCACCGGAACTTATTCTGTGGAAGTAAACCCTAATGGCTGCACAGGATATGATACCATTGTGGTAACTTTTGTTCCTGCTCCGGTTGTTACTTTGGGGAATGATATTACTGTTTGCATCGGCATTCCGGTAACGCTGGATGCTGGCAATGCTGGTGCCTCCTTCTTATGGTCGAATGGAGCTATTACGCAAACTATTTCGCCTGTTACTTCCGGGAATTATTGGGTAATAGCCAGTATCGGAACGTGCATCGGGAGGGATACCATTGCGGTAACCTTTACTCCTTTGCCTGTCGTTAATTTAGGGACAGACCAAATGCTATGCACCCCGCAAACTCTCTTATTAAATGCCAACAATCCTGGCGATACCTACCTGTGGTCCACGGGGAGCATTACCCAGACCATTACTGTTGCTACCGCAGGGACTTATTGGGTACAAGTGAGTAGCGGCACCTGCATTGGGAGCGATACCATTGTCATTACGACCAGCACTGCCCCGAATGTCAACCTCGGTCCTGATGTTCAGATTTGTTATGGGCATGATACCACCTTCGATGCTGGCAATCCGGGATTAAGTTTTCGGTGGAGCACGGGTGCTACCACTCAAACTATCAAGGCGAATGCTACTGGCGATTATTTTGTGAATGTCAATAACAATGGTTGTATTACTACCGATACCGTTCATCTGATAGTGGGTCAGCCGCTCATGGTCAGCCTCGGTGCCGATACTTTTATTTGTCCGGGAACTGACCTGATGATAGATGCCGGAATTGGCTTTGTAAATTATTATTGGTCGCCGATCGGTGGCAACACTCATTTTATTCATGTGGATCAGCCCGGCACTTACAATGTCATCGTTTCTGACATCGAGGGATGCACCACCGCCAGTTCTAAATTCGTTCGCGAGTTCTGCCCTACCGACATCTATTTGCCCAACGCCTTCACGCCGAATGGGAATATGATGAACGATTATTTTATGGCGATTGGCGATGGCGTGCTCGACTTCCATATTGTTATTTTTAATCGCTGGGGAGAACTTATCTTTGAATCCACCGATATTGGCACAGGATGGGACGGTACTTACAACGGTGCCGATTGCCCTGAAGGACTCTATATTTATCGGGTAGATTTTCAGAAGTATGATTTCTTGGAATTAAAGAAGCATACCAAGGTCGGGAATGTGAATTTAATTCGGTAGAAAACCTCTTCCAACATTTTTTTCATTCCCCGTAGCCATCATATTCCTCGAAAGAGGGCAGCGAATCGGGTACACTTTCTTATTATTTTTGGTTCTCCTAAAACACAAGTCCGTTTTCCGAGAATCAGTCTTGGTTTCTCTAAAACGGACTTCCGTTTTCCGAGAATCAGTCTTGGTTTCCTTAAAACGGACTTGTGTTTTGAGAGAACCAGTCTTGGTTTCCCTAAAACGGACTTGTATTTTGAGAGAACCAGTCTTGGTTTCCCTAAAACGGAGTTGTAATTTGCGAGAATCAGTCTTGGTTTCCCTAAAACGGAGTTGTAATTTACGAGAATCAGTCTTGGTTTCCCTAAAACGGACTTGTGATTTGCGAGAACCAGTCTTGGTTTCCCTAAAACGGACTTGTGATTTGCGAGAACGAGATTTGGTTTTAGCATTGTCAAACTTGACAAGGGTAGAAACAGTCTTGGTTTTAGCATTGTCAAACTTGACAATTGGAGAATTAGTCTTGGTTTTAGCATTGTCAAACTTGACAAGGGTAGAAATAGTCTTGGTTTTAGCATTGTCAAACTTGACAATTGGAGAATTAGTCTTGGTTTTAGCATTGTCAAACTTGACAAGGGTAGAAACAGTCTTGGTTTTAGCATTGTCAAACTTGACAAGGGTAGAAACAGTCTTGGTTTTAGCGTTGTCAAACTTCCCAATAGGGAAACCAAAATCGAAACCTTCAGGCTACTCCTTATATAGGTAGAATTTTTCATGGTATTCCCTAAAAAAATTCCCCTTCTAATCCCTCCAAATTTGGTTATCTAATTCCTTTTACCTAATTTTACCCCCTTAAACATAAATACTATTCCGATGAATAAAAATTTCCTTACCCTGATTCTTCTCTTTTCTCTTCTCGCTTTTCGCAGCGGTGCCCAAACATTTTGGGTGCAACATGCCGGCGGGCAGACCATTGATGAGGGCGTGGATGTGTCCTCCGATGCCAATGGTAATTCGTATGCCGTAGGATATTTTACAGGCAATGCCACGTTTGGAACGACCACGCTGCATTCTGCCGGAGCCACCGATATTTATATCGCCAAACTGAATCATGCAGGGTTGTTTAATTGGATTGTAAGAGCAGGCGGCGGCGGATCCGATCATCCCTCGGCAATCAAAGCCGACCCACAGGGCAATAGTTATATCACGGGATATTTTTTCGGGACGGCACATTTCGGCATTTATACCCTCACCTCCTCGGGTTTGCAGGATGCTTTTATTGCCAAGTACGACTCTGCCGGAAATTGCCTCTGGGCAAAGAATTGTGGCGGCACAGCCAGCGATATTGGGAATGGAATAACGGTGGATAATGCGGGCAATGTTATCGTTACCGGACAATTTAAAGATACCGCCACCTTCGGCAGTTTTAATTTGATCAGCATGAACGGAACGGTAGATGTTTTCACGACGAAATTAGATGCCAACGGAACATTTCTCTGGGCTAAGAAAGGTTCAGGACCGTATATAGATCGCGGCTTCGATGTCGCGGCAGATGCTATGGGGAATATTTATGTAACCGGGCAATTCTCGGATACCATCACCTTCGATTTCCAACATAACAACCCGATGTACAATGCTATTTTCTTAATAAAATATGATGCCAATGGCAATGAACAATGGTTTCGCCGTGCCGGTGGTGGCGGCTTGGATATTCCTCGCGGAATAGTAGTGGATAATGCCGGAAATCCAATCATCGCAGGCGACTTTCAAGGCGGCTTGACGGTATTTTCAGCCCCTACGAATTCTACTTTATCCGATAATTATTTTAATAGAATCTTCGTCATCAAATTTGATGCTTCGGGGAATTGTATTTGGAAATCCGCCAGTAGCAGCGACGCCACTTTGAATTTAAAAAACCTCGCCATAGATGCCGCCAATAGCCTTTATGCCATCGGTAACTTCACCTGCCGCCTGAATAAATATGCCGATGTCTATGGTCAAGGCACCTTCAACAGTGTCGGCTATTCCGACATCTTTGTATCCAAGTGGGATGCTTCAGGCACCTGGCAATGGAGCCGCCAGGTGGGAGGTTTCGACAATGATTATGGCAATGGCATCTCGATAGATACTTCGCAGAATCCAGTGATTACCGGCAGTAATTACAATGGCTTACTATTCCCTGCACGAGTAGGTCATTTCCTTGTGTATAATTCCGGTGTAGGGAATTATGGTTGCACGCAGCACTATTGCGGAGATAATTTTTACAACCAATACGCATACATTAACACTTCCAACAATGCGAATAGAGATATTTTTATAGGTAGAATGATTGATACTGCGAGGCAAACCATGGACCTTTACCAAAGAACCGATTCCTTGTGTAATCGAGATGTGAAAGGGGTTTATATTAATTCCAATAATGGGGTACGGGTTGATTCTGTGAGTGCTTGTAATTCTACAATCCTAGGGGCAAATCCACGTAGCTGTCTTTATAATATCGGTTTATATCCTTACCATTATCTTTGGTCTAATGGTAGCACATTATCCAACAGCACCACTCTTTATACCTCTGGCTGGTATTCTGTTACGATAACAACTAATGATGGATGTTTTAGCTCGCATGATTCTATCTATGTTACTATTCATCCAAGCCCATCTCCTCCATTAATAACTGATGACCACGGTTTTAATAATCATGTTCTTAATCCTTTCATTATACATACCTGCCGCCCTGATTCTATGATTCTATTGACTGGTACACCATACTCCGGTGATAGCATTTACCATTGGAGTGGAGGTCCTGTAAACGATTCAATGTTATTGGTACACCATACAGGATATTATACATTTTATCAGACTGATTCCTTTCGTTGTCAAAGCGCAACCCAAGTATATGTTGTTGTTGACAGTTTCCTTACGCCAATTGTACCAGGTATGATATGTCCTACCGACAGCGACCATAACGATACGGTAAGCTTTTGTGATTACAACAATGCCGGTTTTCAGATGTTTTTGTATGATACCATCACTAATCCTAATCATGTCAGCACGAATTCCCCATACTTGTTATACAACCCTTGGAATAATAATAATAATACCATGTTTAATTGGAGCGTAACGCCTACTACTTGTTCATATCAGAACTGGCAAACCTGTTGCGGTGATTATACTTGGTTTCATCCTTGGGCATCAGGTTGGTACACGCTTACAGCAATAATATATCGGCTGACGGATTGCGATAACGATACGACCACCGTTACCCGAAGTATTTATGTTAATATTTATCCTATCCCTGTTTTGATAAGCTACACTCCTTCTATTTCAGGCAACACTGTTTTCTGTCCCAGTGGGGATACTATTTTATTGGTCGCAACGGGTATGCCAGCTTATCATTGGAGCACAGGAAGCACCAATGATAGTATTTATGCAACACATACTGGAACCTATATAGTCAGCTATACCGAACGAGATACGAATTCTTATGGATGTACTGCAACACAATTTTTTCAGGCACAAATTCTTCTCACTGCTGAAGCACAACCTACCCTGTCTATGATTCCTTCCAGTGGATTGATTTGCCCTGGTGATTCGGTTCATCTGACTTGTTCGGGAACAGGGAACTTTTCTTGGCAAGGTCCGAGTGGTCCTATTACCGGAAACACCAGTTCCATTTACGCGCATGAAGCAGGTACTTATTACTGTATTCTCACTAACTCGAGCGGCTGTGTGCTTGTTACCAATGAGGTCGAGATTATAGAATATAATACCCCTTACATTCAAGTCATGCCCGATGTCTTCTTTTGTGCAGGAGATTCTGTTTTATTAAGCGTCATTGCAAGCCCGGGTGCTACTATTACTTGGCAAAGTCCTTTGAGTGGCAATAACCCGAATCAATATGTGCATGTCGGAGGTAGTTATTCCTGTTCTGTTACTTCCTGCAATATCACTACTACTGCTTACGCTACTATCCAACAATCGAACCCTGTTGCTCACATCACATCCGATTCGGTTTCTCTATGTGTTGGCGATACGATGATACTCTTTGGTAATCTCGGGATGGCAACGTATTATTGGCTTCCTGGAGGAAGTGGTTATCCCAATGACACCATCACTCATGCAGGTACTTACAAACTTTTTATCACCGATCCGTATGGCTGCGCTGCTAAGGATAGCATTGTTATTACTTCGCCAAATGATTCTGTGAGAAGTATCTATACCGCAACTCCTTTGAGTGGTTGTAATCCTTTAACCGTTACCTTTTCCAATAGCAGCTACAATTCAAATTCTTATCTGTGGATGTTTGGCGATGGAGGTTCCAGCTCTGCGATAAACCCCGTACATACTTATGATACATCGGGGACATTTTCTGTTACGTTGATAGCCTATAACACGAATAGTTGCGGTACGTTTTCTAATATTTCTGTACATACTAATTACATTACTGTTTACCCTTTAGTTACGGCATCTTTTACAGCAGATACTACACATGGATGTACGCCATTCACGGTTAATTTTACCAATACCAGTATCAATGCAACGACCTATCATTGGGATTTTGGAGACCTTACGACCAGCACTGCTACCAGTCCTTCGCATACCTATACCACGGCAGGAAATTATACCATAACCTTAATTGCTTATGACACGCATGGGTGCAACGATACCACTACCATGCCGGCTTTTATTATTGTTAATAATTCTACCGTGCCGACAAGTTCATTCACTGCAAACCCTTTGGCTGCCTGTGATTCCATTACGGTTCATTTTAATAATACCAGTACGAATGGTACTAATTTTCTTTGGAGTTTTGGTGATGGAAATACCGATACTACCATGAATCCGACCCATACTTATACTGTTTCCGGAACATATACCGTAAAGCTCTATTCTTATAATACTTCCATTTGTGGGACTATCGTTGATTCCTCCATCCAATCAAATTATATTACAGTGAATCCCTCTGCTCATGCCAATTTTATACCAAGCGATACGACAGGATGCGTTCCGTTCACGATTAATTTTATGAATGGAAGTACTGCGGCAATAGGTTATGGATGGGCATTTGGTGATGGCAATACAAGCACTGTGCTTAGCCCAAATAATACCTATCATACAGCAGGTGTTTATATCGTTACCTTGATTGCTGATGGTGCAGGTGGCTGTAATGATACTGCCTTATTCAGTTTTATTTCGGTGATTAATCCTCCCCATGTTACGAGTAGTTTTGTTGCGGATACCTTCCGGGGATGTACTCCTCTGACCATTAATTTTACTGACCTCGGAACTGGCGGAACGAGCTACCTTTGGAGTTTTGGAGATAGTATCACCAGTACCCTCAAGAACCCTGTTCATACCTTTGTGGATTCAGGGTTATTCACCATCAAATTGGTTGCTATTAACGATACTTCTATCTGCGGAATCTATTCTGATTCTACTATTATCAATGATTATATTCAGGTGGGGGATTCTTCAAATATCACGACTAATTTCAGCGGTTTTCCTATCAAAGGATGTACGCCATTAGTGGTAAATATTACGAACGTGAGTAGTAACGGAACGGCTTGTTATTGGGACTTTGGTAATGGTGAATACAGTAATGATCTTTCATTGAAATCGTTTATTTATTACCGTGCGGGGAGTTATAAAATAACGCTTATTAATTATAATTCGGATGCTCGTTGTGCGAATAAACCGGATACGATGAGCATTGAAATCAATGCCGATAGTTGTTTGATTTCTATCCCTAATACGTTCACTCCGAACAAGGATGGGTACAATGATTATTTTAATTTGATTGCCGAAGGATGCACGCATTATCACGTTTTGATTTTTAACCGTTGGGGAGAGAAGATATTCGAGAGCTTCCAAAATAATTTGCTTTGGGATGGGTATGATACTTCTGGCATGCAGGTTTCGGATGGAACGTATTACTATATTTTCACTGCCCTCGATTATTACGATCAGCCTATTTCGCAGAAAGGGTTCATCACCTTGGTTCGGTAATCGTGTTTAATTGATCGTAACAAAAGCATCACGAGCAGGTTGTATAGGATTCATTTGAGGGGGGGCAAGCATCGTGTTGCAGCCCGCCAAAGCGGAGCTATCACACGACGATGAATGAAAAAATTAAACCATACAGCAGATGAAACGCTGATGTCAGTTGTTTATTCATCAATAATGCTCATTCAAAAATTTACCAGCATCCTTGCTTCCAAGTTTCAATGCTTTTTTACAATCAATGCATGAATTAATTGTGTCATTTAATTTATAATAAGCTATACAACGTAAATAGTAAGCTGTTTCATCCAGAGAATCTTTTTGAAGAGCAATCGCTATGTCTTTTAGTGCCTCGTTATAACGATCGAGTCCGATTAGGCTAGTTGCTCTTGCACAAAATAACAGGGCAGAATTATTGTTGAATAATTTGGCTTTTTCAATATCAACAAGTGCCTCTTGATATTGTCCATTTCTGTTTTTTGCACATGCTCTGCTCAAATATGCTTTTGAATAATTTGAGTTTAATAAGATTGCTTTATTATAATCATCTTCACCAGAGCCAAATAAAGGATAATGTATTTCTTTTATCGTTCCTCTTTCATAATATGCCTCTGCGTATGCAGGGTCTAATTGAATCGCCTTATTTATGTTTGCAAACACTTCCTCTGTTTTATTAGATGATACTGATAAATATACTCCCCTATGAAGATATGCAGTGGCAAAATCTGGATAATCTTTAATAATTTGATTTATCACTTCAATTGCTTTTCCGTATTCATCCTGATTTGCAAGTTTGATAGCAGTCTGTAGTTTTTCATTAGGGTTTTCTTTATTACAGCTAAATATCAGTAATAAAAAATAAATAATGATAAGAAAGGTCTTCATAGTTAATTGGTGTTGGTTTCTATTAATTTCTTTTCAAGCCGCCAAATTACAAAAAAAACTATCCAATCAAACAAATAAATCCTTCCCCTACGAAGTAATAGTATAAGGAAACACGGGGCTTTCGGGACCGCGATTGCCATCGGTATCTACCCAGAAGAAAATGTAATAAGCTATTTTGCCAACATCTTCGGCTTTGAATTTATCTTTGAATTTCATCTTCGAAAAGGAAGTGGTTAATTCCATCGAAGGATGGTCATTTCGCATGGGCGGAACAGTACCTCCTATCTGGCGGAGGCAGCCGATACTGGCGGCTCCATACACCTTTCCGCGAGATAAAACATCGGAAGCAATGATGCCCAATTCGAGGCGCATCACCGTGTTTTGATCGGCACTCAAAACATCGGGCCAAGTGCTGCCAAATCGCTTTTTATTCGGCGGCGTACCCATCCCTTTTATGTCTAATGCCAAGCTCGTGATAAAATCAATATTTCCATTCGCAATCCGCTGAATTTTCTTCAGCCAACCATCGTTGATAGAGTCTTTAATCAATTGCGTATTCTTGCGTTCTTTTATCACCAGCGAGTTCACCAGCGATTGCGCCGCGACGCGGTCTCTGGCAAGTTGTTCGCCATCCAGCACCATTTGTTTTACCTCCGCCACAGTCGGTTCCATGGCACTTAATATTCCTACTTCTCCTTGTACTTTATCTGCCACCAAATCAGCCTTCCTTCTGATTCCGGCATTACTCCAACCTCTGGTTACAAAAAGAACAGTGACCTTTTTCACCGTTACTTTTATTGATAAAAAAATTCCTGAAATACGTTTCCTGATTTTCATTTTCATGTACTTATTATTTGTGCAAAGATACATATTATCTGGGACAAGTTTTGTAAGACCTTTGATAATCTTGTAGAATTAAAAGATAGTTCATCTGCATTAAGTTTCAGCCCTTCCCTGATCAGACAAAGGGCTTTGTGCATCAGACGGAGCGGCTCTGGCATCAGACGGAGGTGTTCCGGCATCTGCAGGAGTGGCTCTGGCATCAGACGGAGGTGCTCCCGCATCAGCAAGAGGTGCTCTGGCATCAGCAAGAGGTACTCCGGCATCTGCAAGAGGTGCTCCGGCATCTGCAAGAGGCATTCCGGCAGATGCAGGAGGTGCTCCGGCAGGTGCACAAAGCCCTTTGTCTGATCAGGGAAGAGCCTTCTCTGGTATTAAATAACTGATTTAATAAGGTATTTTAATTTCTATTATCATTGTTTTATGATTGCGACCTTCTTGGGGAGCAACAATAAAACGAAGAGGAAGAGGAAGATGTTTAAGGTTTAAAGTCTATGGTTTAAGTTAATAGACCTCTTTTTTAATTCAGTCCGGCAGGGACGATGATGCTACTTTTAATGCTAAAATGGTTTTATTTCTGGATAACAACGACCTTGCCTTGATAAAAAATCGCTCCGCCATCGCTTAATTCTATAAAGTAAATACCATCATTCAAAGGGAGGGAAATGGTTTCGTCGGAGCCGTTATTGGAACTATTTTTTGAATACAGTAATTGCCCCACCACATCTTTTATCCTTACCTCGTAAGCCTTTGTTCTGAATGCGCGAATCGTAATAATGCCTGCGATAGGATTTGGGAAGATGAGTACATCGTTTATCGCATTTATTTCATTAATTCCATTGTGATTAATCGTGATGCAAACAGTATCTGAAACACTGACACACCCTATTGAATCGGTAACTTGTACCGAATAACATCCGGTAACGGGTGCGGTGTAAATAAAACCCGTAGCCCCCGCAATAGGAGCACCATTTAAGAGCCATTGATTCCCGTAAGCAGAGCTGGATGCCAACAGATTGCCGTTATAAGTAATAATAGGTATCGGAGGAATATCTATCGCGACAATGGTATTCGCAGAAACGCCTGTGCAGCCGCTAATATCGGTAATAGAAACACGGTAAGTACCTGCGCTATCCACGGTAATACCTTGCGTAGTGGCTCCGGTATTCCAAAGATAACTCATGGCAGTAACAGTAGTCAGCGTAACACTGTCTCCTGCACAAAAAATGAGTGGTCCATTCGCGGTAATTAAAGGATTCGGGATGGAATGATAACTAATCAACATCAAATTCGATTGTGCGCTGCAACCACTCGCATTAGTCGTGATGACAAAATAGTAACCTGCGCTATGCACCATCATACTCTGCGTCGTACTCAAGTTATTCCACAGATAATTCATCGCCACACTCGCCGTCAGCAGCACACTATCCCCAGGACAAATCGTAGTATTCCCATTCGCGGTAATAACAGGAATCGGATTCGCCACAACGACAATATCAATGCCGTTATCGCTCCCAATAATCACCGGATTATTCGCCACCACGCGGATACGATAATGATGCCCGCCCATAGTATTCTGCGGAATCGTCGCAGAAATGATTCCTGAAGTCGTGCTCGCGATGCTTCCTATATTAAGAGGGAATAAAAAGCTCCCCATCGAATCGCTCAACTGCGCAATGAAAGTATTCCCGGCAATAAAATTCCCGACAGCAGTATAAGGCACCGCAAAACTACTCCCCGCACAGACAGGATCTAACTGCAACACCGGCGTAATGGTATAAGGAATATGATAAACAATCCGCAATCGTGGTCGCAAAGAACTATCCGCCACATAACTCGAGGCAAACAACATACTCCTATAATAACTCTCCGTCGCCAACCGAAAAGCAAACCCATTATTCCCCAAAGCCATCATATCCTGCACCAAAGGAAGGATATTTATGTTCGGATAATCCTCCGTATCGTTCGAAGTCATCGGCAACACCACCTCATTCGTCGCTGTTACCGCCGGTTGATTATTCCACGTAACCGTATGCGCACTCCAAGGCGCAATACACCGCTGCAAAAACGAAATATTCGAGCCACTCATCGTCGAATGCCCAATATTCGATGCCGAAACATACCAATACAACGACAACAACGCACTATCTATCGTCGCATTTCCGGGAATACCCGAAAAATCAAACTGCATAAAGCTCCGATCCGTCCCCGGATTACTCTGATTCGTCCACGAAATAGCAATAAAATCCTCAAATCCAAAATAATTCGTCGAGGGCCACAACGTCGCCACCACCCCGCACTGCGATGGAAACAACGTCGTGCTCACACTCTGTGCATCCACCCGAATTCCGAAAGGAAGCAACGCAAACAATGCCACAATCATCAAAAAACAAATCTTCTTCATCATAAAAAATTCTATTATTAAATGCAAAAATACATAATCCACCGGAAAAACCGAAACCAACACCCCAATTCCTAATGAAATCATGGCGCGTCCCCTGCTGCCCCCCACCAACCTCCCCACCAAAGGCAGCAGCGGTCAGGCTGTTCGGGGGTTCCGTTCCCGCCCTCCCCACGAAAAGCCCCACCAAAGGGCGGTAACCGTACCGCCCCTACCATCCCTCGCGCAGTAAACCGGCAAGTCCCCCAAACCCAATCCGAATCCAAAAAAACACACTCGTGAACCCGAAAAAAACTCGGGAGAACGCGACAAAAACTCGGGAGATCGCGACGAAAACTAGGGAGTTCGCGACAAAAACTAGGGAGTTCCTGACAAAAACTAGGGAGTTCCTGACAAAAACTAGGGAGTTCGTGACAAAAACTAGGGAGTTCGCGACAAAAACTAGGGAGGTTCTGGAACTTGAAATCGGGTATCAAAACCGATTCCCGAGAACACGAAGGCTACCTGCTAAAAATCGTATACGTGGTTCGACAATGAGGTACGAATCCCGAAATAAATCCAATTCGTCATCGAACTTTTAGCATCGCTCACCAAACTGCGAGACGAAATCCCCGCTTCGATATTCAGATTAAAACTCGGATTTACCAAGTACGACACCCGAAATTCTTTATACATCAAGGTATTAAAAACACCCTGCGCGGTATTATTTCCATACGTCCGCACACTCGGGTCGGTGTACGATTGAAAAATGTTGCCCCCATAATTTATCCCCGCAGAATCCGCCCCATAGACCGCAAAATTGAACTTCGCTTCCACAAACCACCGCCCACTTCTGTAATTCACCATCGCAATATTCTCAAAGAAGTTAGCTCCCAATGGGTCCGCCAAACTTTGATTGTAATGTGCATAATTCTGCAAATGGAATTCGTGAGAATAGGTGTAAGGACGCACCCAATTAAACTCATACTGCGCCCTCAATTTCGCAATCCCGAAAAGATTGCCGCCCTTTACGCCCACCTGCAATCCTTGCTTATTACCAGACCATCCGTGCGAGAATGCTTTCACCTCATTCAACACAAATTCATCCAAAATAACCTGACTATAAAACTTAATATTATCCGTAACCTTAATATTCAATGCGCCGCCAAGCAAAGCGTTATTAGGCGACCCCAAAGAATACTCCACCGGACGATAAAAGATGATCGGATTCAGATAATCCACCCTGAAGCCGCCATGATTAACCGTATCTGCAAAAATAATAGACTCGAACAACCCGATATTCACCCGCTTCGAGATGTTATAACTCAAGTAATGCGTCGTCATATACTTCCGCGAGAAGTATTGATTCGTAGCCTCCGCCTGCTGCGCAATTGGCGAGTTCCGAAGATCCAACAAAGCCGCATAAATATTGGTGTATTGAAACTTCCAGACGTTGGTAGTTATCTTTAAGAACGGATATGGAAACGCATTGTCAGAAAGAAATAACGAACGGTATCCCTCCCCGATAAAATTCCTGTCCGTCCCGAACGTAAACGCGAAATATTTGGATGCTTTGTAAGAAATATATCCCGTCGCCACCCCAAAATCGAAGCCCCGTCCAAGTCCTGTAAAGTCTTTCACACGTCCCTGCCCAGGAACGATTTTATTATTCGAATCATTCACAAAAGCTGCGATGTATGCCGGAAATACCGCCTGTGTTTCGAGATAAGTCGCTCCAAACGAAACATTCTTTCCAAGATTACCCTCAAACAAAACGCCGCGAGTATTGACATGAAGCAATCGCGTCGTGTCTTTGGTATCCTTACCCACCTGCAAATCAAAAAGCGGGTCAATGTGTAATTGATAATCGGCAGAATCAATCGCTATAAGATGTTCATACCCCACCTTCCGATGAAACCATGAGAAATCGTCATTCGCCTTGAACGATGAATAACAAATATCCAAGGTATCAACCTTGATGGATTTATAAATATCACTCATCTTGTACGGCTTCACCGAAGAATGGAAATTAGTAACCTCCAACCGATTGAGATAACCATCGTACTCCTGATAAATATCCCTGTTTAATGGAAGATTAAGTTGCTGCGCAGCCACGTTATATGCGGAAAGCATAATGATACTACACAATACGAAGAACTTGTTCATAAGCGATAAATTAGTGTTAGCAAATGGAATTAAACATTATGAATTACCCGCTTCATTTTTTCTGAAATGCTTAATGAAGAAGGGTATTTGGCTCATGGTAGCAGCCAACACAACGAGGATAATCAGTATCTGTCCTGAATGAAGATTGCGAAGCAAAAAGGCAAGCCCGATGAAAAATATATTCACCAAATAAAGAATGAAACTCGCCTGCTTATGGCTAAGCCCTAAGACAATTATGTTATGATGAATATGATTTTTATCCGGCATAAAAGGTGAATTCCTGCGGATGATCCTAAATAAGAATACTCTCAACGTATCGAAGAGTGGAATAATCAAAATCCCGATAGCAATAGCCGGTGCAGAGGTCGAAAGATTGATGCTTATATTCTCGATGTTGAAATGTTTTTGAAGAAATAAAGAAAGTTCTTCGGATGTTTTCGGATTCGTGATATTAGCTTCAATAAAATTAATTGCCAGAATGGATAAAATTAACCCCACTATCAAAGAACCTGTATCGCCCATGAATATCTTTTTCGATAAGTTAAAATAAAGAAAAGCCAATAACGAACCACACAACGCAAGAGACAAAGTAGCCAACACCGAGTTATTCACCATGAATAAAATAATCCCGAAAGTAAAGGATGCAATAATCCCTATTCCTGCTGCAAGTCCGTCTATGCCATCAATTAAATTATAAGCATTAATTATAACCAAAATGGTGAACATGGTAAGGATATAACTGACATAAATATTCAATTCATAAACACCGAGAATGCCGACCATGTTGGTTAATCTGTAATCTGCAAAAAAAACAATTATCCCTGCCGATACCACTTGCCCAATAAACTTTTTGATAGGGGACAAAGGAATAATATCATCCTTAATACCGATAAAAAACATGATGATAAGCGATGAAATAATATACTGTCGTGGTTGGTACGAGGACGTAGCCGACCAGAAAGTAAAAGCAAATATGATTCCTGCAAACAACGCCACACCGCCCAAGGTAGGAATCCGCGAATGATGCGATTTCCGTTCATCGGGTTCATCGAAAAGATTCTTCATCCGTGCCACTTTGATGATGGACGGTATCGCCACGAACGTGATGGAGAAAGAGGTTAATAATGCTAAGAGGACCTTTATCATAAATTATTTTGGTTCGGCAAAACTATATAAAATTAAGTTATCCACCAAGAAATTTATTTTTCCTGATCAAATTGTAATGGTTTTGGCAGCCTTCCAATCAATCATTTTGTCGGCAGTTTTGATGTCCACAAATTTAAAATCAGATAGCAAATGTTCTAATTTTTCTAATGCTCCATTCAAGCCATAATAGGACTTAAACTTACGGATGGCGGGCAAATCCGCAATCATCGGTTGGGTGGGGTCGAAATCTCTTGGATGAAAATAAGTCATAATATAAGGAGAACGATTCGTCAATTTTTTAATGATCGGGTAGGGGAGGAGGCGAAAATATCCTCCACCGGAAAAAATTACATTCATGGAAAGAATATTTAGCAAATTTATCGGAAATTCTTTAATCATCGCCCCATTAATATTAATTAAACAAGGGGCGGCTTCTCCAAAACTTGCAAAACCACCATGTCCGCGCTTGGCTGGAAAGATGGAGGAATCCACATCAATTCCATGTTTGATGAGAATTTCAAATGCCCATTTATTATCTTCCATGATGGAGAAGCCAGGGGCACGATAGGTGGTGATTTTTTTGCCGATTACATCCTCCAAAGTCTTTAATGATTCAACTAAATCTTTTTCAAAGGCTGCGGGAGTTTGTTCATAAACCAATTGATGCATGGTGGAATGGGATGCAATTTCATAGCCTAGGGAATCTATCTTCTTAATTATTTCGGGATACTTCTTTACAATCCATCCGAGGCAGAAGAAGGTTGCTGATTGTTTCTTTCTATCCAATAAATCAAAAATGCGATCCATATTTTGATGAATGCGCGTCTCATAATTTTGCCAATGTGCTTCGGTTTTTGTGGATTCATTGTCCAGAATGTGGAACCACTCTTCTATGTCAAATGTCAGGATTCTTAAATTTTTAGTCATCGGGGGCGAAATTAGGGAAAAAGGTGGCACAATTTGGGTGCTTACCTTCAAATACTTAGTGCTGACCTTCAAATAGATGGTGCTGACCTGCGAATACTTGGTGCTGACCTTCAAATAGATGGTGCTGACCTTCAAATAGATGGTGCTGACCTGTCAATACTTGATGCTGACCTTTAAATAGATGGTGCTGACTTGTCAATACTTGATGCTGACCTTCAAATATACGATGCTGACCTGCCAATACTTGATGCTGACTATCAAATAGACGATGCTGACCTTCAAATACCAATCTGACATGCAAATACTAAACTGACTTGAGAATACTAAATTGATGAAATGATGGGTTTTTAGGTGTAGAATTCTTGGGGGAGGGGGATTTTATTAGTCCTTGAAAGGGAAATTATCCTATTCCAAAAGGAACGAAATTATACAGGATACTTGGTGTGTATTAAAGATTTTGTAATTTAGCGGCGGATATTCTAAAAATAAATGTATCATATTAAACAAAAGTAAAATGAAAAAAGTTATTATTTATTTAGTTGCGCTCTTCCTATTGAGCAGCGGTGCTTATGCACAAATTACCCAGTTGCAAACTTTTACTGTTTATCCTAATTATTATGTTCCTTTTCATCAAGCAGGTGTTAAACTTTTTTGTGGAAATGGTGGGGACACTGTTCATCTTTATAATTTGAATAATACTGTTTACGACACTATTGTTATTCCCACAGTTACTCCTCCTGAAGCGGGTGGTCCTGGTACTGGGAATATGGCATATTGGAGTGAAGATTTATTTGATACCGACCCTAATACAATTGAATATTTATATCGGTATAATGATGTAAACAATATCGCCCATGTTCGTATTATCAGACAAGATGGTACTATATTATTTTCTGCTGATTCAGCGGGGTTTTGGAATTCTTTATATTTGGACGAAGATCATCCTCCTATCATTAACACAGATAGCGGCACGTTTATGTTGATGGCTATTTCTTCAGGGGTAGGTCTTTACAAACTTCCCGGCACATTGTTTTGTCCGGCGTGTGATGGGAGCAATTTCCCTGCATACCATATTACAGGTATTCATAATCCTATTAATGGAAATAATATGGAGTTGAAAGCCTTCCCGAATCCATCGAACAATAAAACGAAAATATATTACACCCTGCCCGAAGGAGTGATGGATGGTGAATTGATTTTGTATGACTTGCTAAGCCAGGAAAAGAAACGGATAAAGGTGAACCGATACAGCCCGTTTATAGAAGTCTCCACTGCCGACATTGCTGCGGGGAATTATTTTTATAGAATAGAAACCTCAAAAGGTATTTCCCAAGGCAGGCAGCAAGTGGTGGTGCATTGACTATAATACCCGCCAGGATTGCGGATAGTAAAGCAATCGTATCAATTATTTTTTCATCATCCTTTTGTGATAGCGACATTTTAGGAGCTGCAACAAAAGGATGATGATTATTAGATAGAAGAAACATAGTACATTCGACCCCGCTGGGGTCGGGGGATTGTTGTTGATATTTATTGCTATTAATATTTGACCCCGCTGGGGTCATGGGCGAGATTTCATAGATTCATTTGCTACCAATATGCCACCCCTATGGGGTTTGGGAGGTGTTGTGTTTTATTTAATTTGCTACCAATATGCCACCCCTACGGGGTTTGGGAGGTGTTGTGTTTTATTTAATTTGCTACCAATATGCCACCCCTACAGGGTTTGGGAGGTGTTTAGTGAATGGGTTTTCTATTATGATTTCGTCCCTAACGGGACTTGTGTTGTATATGTTTTTCTTTCATCGTTGTGTGATAGCAGCCTTTTTCGGGCTGCTGCAACACAACGATGATGATGATTAAAATTGGTATCGTGATAATTCTTAATTTTGCGGCATGGCTTATAAAAATTTGCAGCATTTTATTCGGACGCTTGAGGAGGCGGGCGAGTTGGTGAGGATCAAGTGTTTTGTGAATCCTCATTTGGAAATTACGGAGATTACTGACCGTGTTTCTAAGGCTTATGGTCCGGCTTTGTTGTTTGAGAATACGGGGACGGGGTTTCCGCTTTTGATTAATTCGATGGGTACGGAACGGCGCATGGCGATGGCTCTTGGCGTGGAGCGGCTGGATGATATTGCGAAGGATATTGAGGCTTTGATGAGGAATATTACTTCGCCGAAAAATAATTTTATGGATAAGCTGAAGATGCTGCCTCAATTGGGCGAGATCGCTTCGTGGATGCCGAAGGTGATTTCGGGTCGCGGCGAGTGCCAGGAAGTGGTGATGGCGAATCCTGATATTACCAAGTTGCCGGTGCTGAAATGCTGGCCTCAGGATGGCGGTCCTTTCCTTACGCTGCCTATCATTCACACCAAAGACCCATTGACGGGAATTCGGAATGTGGGCTTGTATCGGATGCAGGTTTTTGGTCCTACTTTGACGGCTATGCACTGGCATCGGCATAAGGTTTCGGCAAGGCATTTTAATGAATATAAAAAGCTGGGGCAGCGGATGCCTGTGGTGGTGGCTTTGGGCGGCGACCCTGCTTATACTTACAGTGCTACTGCGCCTTTGCCGGATGGTGTTGATGAATATATGCTGGCTGGTTTTCTTCGGAAAAAGAAGGTGGAATTGGTGCAATGTATTACACAGGATGCACAGGTTCCGGCGGATGCTGATATTATTATCGAAGGGTATATTGACCCTGAAGAGGAGTATATTTTGGAGGGTCCTTTTGGGGATCATACGGGGTATTATTCTTTGGCGGATTATTATCCGAAGTTCCACATTACCGCCATTACCCATCGCAGGAATGCTGTATATCCGGCGACTATTGTTGGGATTCCACCGCAGGAAGATGCTTGGATCGGGAAGGCTACCGAGCGGATATTTTTGATGCCTATCAAGATGACTATGTTGCCGGAGATTACTGATATGGTGATGCCTGTGGAAGGAGTGTTTCATAATTTGGTGATCGTGAAGATTAATAAAGAATATCCCGGGCAGGCTATCAAGGTGATGAATTCCTTGTGGGGCGCGGGACAGATGATGTTTACCAAGATGATGATCGTGGTGGATGGGGATGTGGACATCCATGATATGCAGGCTGTGGCGAAATATATTTCGGAGAATGTGAACCCTGCGACTGATTTTATTTTTACTAAAGGACCAATGGATGTATTGGATCATAGTTGCTCAAAGATGGCATTTGGTGGGAAGATGGGGATAGATGCAACTAAGAAATTACCTGAAGAGGTATATGGGATGAATGATTCAACAATAAAACATAAGGACTTGAATTTCTCTTCTATTCAAAATTATTTCCCTGAAATAAAAGCTATTAATTCAAGTCTTTTGGTTGATGATATTTCGATGGTTTTTATTGCTGTGAAGAAGGCAAGGAAGAATCATATTAAGGAATTGAATGAGGCATTATTTAAGACTGAACCATTCAAAAATATCAAGATGGTAATTTATCTTGATGATTCGATTGCTATTGATGATATTGCTGATGCTGTGTGGCGTTTCAGTAATAATGTAGACCCTTTGAGAGATCATTTTATTGTTGGGAGTTCTTCTAAGGATGAAGCTGCACATATTGGGTTTGATGGGACTCGGAAGACTAAAGAGTTTGATGACTTCGATCGGGATTGGCCTAATATATTGACTTCTGATGAAGCTACTATCAATAGGATTGATGCTATTTGGAATGAATTGGGATTAGGGAAGTTTATTGCTTCTCCTTCTTTGAAATATCGGAAGGGGATTTATAATGAGGGGGCGGTTGTTGAAGATTAAATTTAGGCATTAATCCCTGCCTTAATCAGGAGGGCTTGCAACTTTTGCATCTTCACGGCATCATTCAAAACTTGCTCTTTTGTTTGAGTGATTAAATACTGTGCAGCGGCATTATCGGCACGATCCATGGCAGAGAATTCTTCATCCTCAATATTGATAGACAGACGAAGATAATTCCCTTCGATCATCATTTCATTCATCTCATAATCGGTGGCTTTATTCGCTCCTCGCATCATCATATCGCTGATGCGGGTTGCCCAAAACAACTCTCCTTTATTCATCGCTTGTTCGGAGGTGATAGGTCCTGAATACGTACCAGTTCCGATGCTTAACACAAAAACTTCTTCGTACTTTATGTCTTCATCATCGCTGCCGAAACCATAGAAAGAATGGTTCTTGGAAAACTCTGCAAGTGCCCCCATAGAGGGATTGTTGATATACACACCGCCATCAATACACAAGCGATTCGGTAGTTCATTTCCGTTAGGGTAAACCATTTCGTAAGCAGGTAAAAACGTGGGTCCGGCAGAGGTCGCTCTGCAAATATCATAGACCTTTATATTCTGTTCGGGATTGGTTTTCGAGGACATGGATTTAAAAAACAGAGGTATATTATTCGCAAGGTCGTAAGCACATACCATGATGTTGGTGAGACTGTCATTCATGCGCGATTCACCGAGAAAATCGCTGAACACTTCTTCGATTCCTGTGCCGTCATATTTAGGGTGGAGCGTAGCATCTATGGCGGAAATCAACTCACCTAATTCGGTGTGGCGAGGAGGAAAAATGATCTGTCCTTTTGTTAAATAAACATTCATTATTTCATCTAACGAATACTTCGCACCCATGCTGCGATCGTTTGAATTTATGGGCATCGTCAAGGCACATGTAATCAGCCCACCAGTAGATGTTCCGGCTATCAGGTCGAAGGATTCCCAGATCGGTTTTCCGGTAAGTTCTTCTACTTTTTTCAAGATGGTGAGAGGCACTATTCCGCGTAAGCCGCCGCCATCTATGCTTAAAATTTTAAAGGTATTCATGGATCTTGTTTTTTAATTATTCTTGTTTTATATTCTTGTTTTTCGATCTCTTTTTTCATTCCTTTTGAAGGAAATTATGCTGCGCAAAACTAAAATTATTTTCATTAAAAATGAAAAACTTTTACTTCTTTCAGCAAATCGTTTTCAGAATATTCCTTTACCGATTTATATCACGGTGACAGGAATGGCGGGGCTTACGAGGCTTTTCTTTTTGTGTTTATCAACATAATGCGACTCCACCATGCAATCTTTTTTCAGCCAGGCAGCAGGAAATTCGAGGTCGCAATGAATCGAAGCCGACCAGCCTAAATGAACCGGTGCCGGATTTTCAACATTCGGTTTGGTCACTAAATAACCCGTCCAAAAAACTAAGAAAACGCCCTTCGGAAGTTTCTTCGCGTTAGGATGCAGAGGGTCAATCGCGATGCCGAGAGCAGTTAAATGTTGTTGATTAATAATCGTTGAACTTGGCGCACGAGTAGGCACTACGCGCCGTGAATTATGTGCCACCCGCTTATGTAATCGGAAGGTATTCCGATCGGTCGCGGTTAAGCCTGCCCATGGCTTTAGGTCTTCGAGAATCTTATGCAATCGCTCAAAAATCTTATCATCCACAGCCTCTCTTTCGCTCACTTTATTTTTATTGGTAGAGGCTTTATTCGCGGCATCATCGTACGCCTCAATCCAGGTCAATAATTCGTCGTCAAGCCAAGTGGAATCGGCGGCATCTATCGGCGTCAAGCGTAAAATATGCGTGTGAATATAGGGAATTACTTCTCGATAATACACGTTTCTTTCGCCTAATGGGCGGGGTATTTTTCCTTGTTCTTCAGCCATTTTTTTATACTTTTTTTATGAATATTTTCAGGTAGTTTTTCTTTCCATCGGCAGCCGAGTTTTTCCGTCTCGGCAAAGATACACATTTTTTCATCAATCAGCAATTTTCCTCCCATTAATTCCATTTTATAACGAGAAAGGACATTTTTGGAGGAATCATAAAATACATTATGGTCGCGATATAATACATTATGGTTGCGATAAAATACATTATAGTCATCCAAAAATACATTATAGTCGCTATATAATACATTATTGTTTGTATATAATACATTATGGTCGCTATGGAATACATTATGGTCGTTATAAAATACATTATAGTCGTTATAGAATACATTATGAAGACCATAATGTATTTTATTGAGGCATAATTTGATTACATAAGAGCCAAAAAGAAGTCTGTTTTCGGAGAATAATAGTGTCCGGAAAAGGAAGAAAAATTTCGCATCGACACCTAACTGTATAGGCACGCAAAAAACTCAATTTTGATGAAGGGAAATTTGTATACAGGGAGAAGAAAATTTTCGGGAGCCGGAATTTTATGATTTCGGCACTCGGAATTTGGAAATACAAGGATAATTTATCACTACCCCCTAAAAAATTACCCCTACTCCTTATAAAACCAACTTTTTTCTTCCATTGTTAATAAAAAATAGGGGGGTGTTGATAACTTTTTGTTCTTTTTTGGAGATCATGTCCAAAAAATGTTGTAGTTTTGCCGCCGATAAAAATAATTAATAATCTATAAAAATAACCATGAGTAATTTAAGATTTAAAGTCCTCGAATCCCTGATGAATCGCCCTTCGATAAAAGTTGTACCTCCGGGAGACAACATCTCCGACTACTTCGGCTCGAATGTTTTTGATAAAGACACGATGCAGAAATTCTTATCTAAAGAACCTTATAGCAGCGTCATTGCTGCTATCGAAAGCGGACAACAAATTGACCGTAAAGTCGCCGAACAAGTTGCCTCCTCGATGCGCAATTGGGCGACCAGCAAAGGAGCTACGCACTACACGCATTGGTTTCAGCCGCTCACCGGAAGCACTGCCGAAAAGCATGATTCTTTCTTTGAATTAACGGATTCAGGAAAGGCGATTGAGAGTTTCTCTGGAGGGGCATTGGTGCAGCAAGAACCCGATGCATCGAGCTTTCCGAGCGGAGGAATTCGTAATACTTTTGAAGCCCGCGGATATACCGCTTGGGATCCTTCTTCTCCGGCATTCATCATGGAAAGCGCATCGGGAAAGACGTTGTGTATTCCTACAATTTTTGTTTCCTATACCGGCGAAACATTGGATTATAAAGCACCATTATTAAAAGCCTTACATGCGCTGAATGAGGCTGCAGTGCCCGTTTGTCAATACTTTGATAAGAATGTAACTAAGGTAAATGCAACACTTGGAATTGAACAGGAATATTTCTTAGTTGATTCAGGATTATTCGGTGCCCGCCCCGATTTAATGATGTGTGGAAGAACATTATTTGGGCATGAACCAGCGAAAGGACAACAGTTGGAAGATCATTATTTTGGTAGTATTCCAGAACGGGTTTATGCCTACATGGTTGACTTTGAAATAGAAGCATTTAAGTTAGGGATTCCCTTGAAAACACGGCATAATGAAGTAGCACCAAGTCAGTTTGAATGTGCACCAGTCTTTGAAGAAATTAATCTTGCCGTTGACCACAATCAATTGCTGATGGATGTGATGGATCGAGTTGCGAGAAGACATAATTTTAAAGTGCTTTTGCATGAGAAACCTTATGCAGGAATTAATGGTTCAGGCAAGCATAATAATTGGTCACTTTGCACGAATACAGGGAAGAATCTGCTATCACCAGGGAAGACTCCGAAGACGAATTTGCAGTTCCTTACTTTCTTTGTTAATACCATCATGGCAGTGCATGAACACGCTGATTTATTAAGAGCGAGTATCGCATCGGCAGGGAATGATCATCGGCTTGGAGCGAATGAAGCACCACCAGCGATTATGTCTATTTTCTTAGGTTCTCAAATGACACATATATTAAATGAAATCGAAGAGAAAGTATTGAAAGGAAAGATGACCACAGAACAGAAGACTGATTTGAAACTAAACATCGGGAAGATACCGGAGATATTATTAGATAATACGGATAGAAACCGTACTTCTCCATTCGCATTTACAGGGAATAAATTTGAGTTTCGTGCAGTGGGTTCATCAGCCAATTGTTCTTCATCAATGGTTGTTTTGAATACTATTGTTGCAGACCAATTGAGAAAATTTAGTACCGAAGTTGATGCTTTAATTGCAAAAGATGTAAAGAAAGATGAGGCGATATTGAGAGTGCTTCGTTCCTATATTGTTGCATCAAAAAAGATAAGATTTGAAGGCAATGGCTATGGCGATGAATGGGTGAAAGAAGCTGCCAAACGTGGATTGTCGAATATTAAGACAACTCCACTTGCATTGGATGCTTATGTATCGAAATCATCGAAGGAATTGTTTGAAAATAACAAGGTATTTACGGAGCGAGAATTGGATGCAAGGCATGAAATATTATTGGAGACTTATATGAAGAAAATCCAGATAGAATCGAGGATGTTGGGTGACTTAGCCATCAATCATATCATCCCTACAGCCATCAAATATCAGAATATTTTACTCCAAAATGTGGAAGGAATGAAGAATGTGGGGATGGAAAAATCAACTTTTGCGACCCAAATTGGGATGTTGAAAGAAATTTCTTTGCACATTTCTGAAATAAAAATTTCGGTAGATAAAATGATTGAAGCAAGAAAAAATGCTAACCAAATTGAACATGCAAAACCAAAGGCGATTTCTTATTGTGAAAAAGTTGTTCCTCACTTTGAAACTATTCGTAATCATATAGATAAACTGGAACTAATGATTGATGATGAGCAATGGACATTACCAAAATACCGTGAATTATTGTTCATAAAATAACCATTTATTCATGAATTTATTCGCATTGAAAAGGTCCAATTCAGCTCTCTAAAATCTCTTTTGTTCAAAAATATTTTGCGAATTATTTTGTATTGTCCCAAATTATTTGTTTTTTTGCCACTGCAAAAATTTTAACAAAAGTAAAACTAAAAATTATTTAAAAATATATCCTATGAAATTAAAGTTAACCAACTTCTTCATTGTGCTCCTCCTCGCAGGCTCGGCAATGGCACAATCAAGCGCAACCAAATCAGCCGACATTGAGTATGAAAAGCAAAATTATTTTGAGGCGAAAGACCTCTACAAGAAAGCCTACACCAAAGAGAAGGATAAGGCTATCAAGACAGAAATCCTGTTTAAAATCGCTTTGTGCTATCGTGAATTTAACGATACCAAAAACGAGATTCAATGGTTTGATAAAGCTATTAAGGCTAAGTATCCTGATCCAATTGCTATCTTGTATTTAGCTCAAGCCCAAAAAATGTCGGCTAAGTATTCTGATGCAGCAGTAACCTTTAATAAATATAAGGCTGCGGTTCCAAGTGATAACCGTGGAGAACTGGGTGCTCAAAGCTGCGAATTGGCTGCTAAATGGATTCAGAAACCAACGCGTTATTCCATTACAAATATGGCTGGAATTAACTCCAAGTTCTCGGATTTCGCTGCATCTTATGCAAAGAAGGATTATAAGATTATTATATTTACTTCTAATCGTCAAGAGTCATTTGGAAATGGCGTTGATGAAGGTACTGGAAGTAAATACAGCGATCTTTACGAAACATCCTTAGATAGAAAAGGAAAATGGAGTGTAGCGAAACCGCTTCCTGCTCCTGTAAACTCTCCTGTTAATGAAGGCGCTTCTGTCTTTGATAAAAAGTATTCAGAAATGTTCTTCTCACGCTCCTTGAATTCAAAAGGAAAGGTAAGAACTAAAATTTTTGTAACTAAGAGAAGAGGTCAATCATGGGATGAGCCTACCCAACTTCCTTTCTGTACTGATGATAGCTCAAGCTATGGTCACCCAAGTTTATCTCCTGATGGAACTACATTATATTTCGCTTCTGATATGCCGGGAGGACAAGGTGGTTTCGATATCTGGTGTTCTAAATATGATAAAGCCAAGAAATCGTGGGGCGATCCAAAGAACCTCGGACCAGCCGTAAATACTGATCGCGATGATCAATATCCATTTGTTCGTTCGGATAGTGTTTTATATTTCTCCTCCTATGGACATCTTGGGATGGGAGGTTTAGATATTTTCAAAACTATTTTTGCCGATGGTGCATGGGGAAATGTTCAGAACTTGAAATACCCAATGAATTCTCCTGCTGATGACTTCGCTATCGTTTTTGAGGATGGTCCGAGAGAAATGGGCTACTTCAGTTCTAACCGCGATGGCGGAAAGGGTAGCGATGATATTTACTCCTTCTCTTTGCCTCCGATTTTATTAACTCTTAAAGGTGTGGCAAGAAATACCGAAACTAAAGATATTCTCCCTGATGTAAAGATTGAAATGGTGGGTAGCGACGGCAGTTCTATCAGTGCTGTTACAGATAAATCCGGTGCATACAAGTTCGATACTTCCCAATTCCATATTAATGTTACCTATCAATTAAAGGCTTCCAAAAATAAATTCTTTGGCGATAAAGGCGATGAATCAACAATGGGTCAAGAAATTTCAAAGGATTATACTCATGACTTCAATTTGAAACCAATCCCTGTTATTATTGTATTGCCAAACGTATTATATTTCTTCGATTCTGCTGCTCTTATAGAAGCATCCAAAGCTCCTTTAGATACCTTGGTGAAGACATTAAGCGAGAACCAAAATATCGCTATCGAATTGATCTCAAATACTGACTCTCGTGGTTCTGGGGATTACAATCAGGCACTTTCTCAAAGAAGAGCTGTAACGGTGGTTAATTATTTAATAGAACATGGAATTGATTCTGCTCGTTTGACGGCTAAGGGTGCCGGAAAATCCAATCCAAGAACCTTGGATAAGGATGAAACCGTTACCGTGGTGTCAGGCAGTAAAGGTGGTAAAATCGGCAGTGAAAATAAGGGTGTAGAGAAAACTTTTTCTTTCAAGAAAGGTGCTCATATTACCGATGCCTTCATTGCTACTTTAGGTTCTGAAGATGAAAAAGAAGCTGCGCATCAGTTGAACAGAAGGACGGAAGCGAGAATTACCAGCACGACATTCGTTGGCAAAAACGGTATGGTTCCTCAAAAGGAAACTCCTCAAGAAGCTCCAAAGGAAGCTCCAAAAGATCCTAAGAAAGCTCCTGTTAAAAAGGATGCTCCAAAGCCTGACCCTAAAGGTAAGCCAGCTCCAAAGAAAAAATAAGCTAATAATGGATACATCAAGAAGCATCCCGTTCAAAAGGCGGGATGCTTTTTGTTTTTATACTATGTTTATAGGTAATGGATTTCCAAAATTCTGGGTTCGAGAGCTACGGATTCATGTCCCCTTCGGGTCTCCCAATGTCCCCTTCAGGTCTCCCAAGGTCCCCTTCGGGTCTCCCAATGTCCCCTTCAGGTCTCCCAAGGTCCCCTTCGGGTCTCCCAATGTCCCCTTCAGGTCTCCCAAGGTCCCCTTCGGGTCTCCCAAGGTCCCCTTCGGGTCTCCCAAGGTCCCCTTCGGGTCTCCCAAGGTCCCCTTCAGGTCTCCCAATATCCCCTTCTGGTCTCCCAATGTCCCCTTCAGGTCTCCCAATATCCCCTTCTGGTCTCCTAATGTCCCCTTCAGGTTTCCCAATGTCCCCTTCAGATTACCAAATCTCACATTAAGCATACTATAATAATGGATAACAGATACAATCAACGCGGCGTTTCGGCGTCAAAAGAAGATGTTCATAAGGCAATAAGTGGGCTGGATAAAGGCTTGTTTCCGAAAGCCTTTTGCAAAATCATTCATGATATTGCCGGGGGCGATGAAAATTATTGTAACATTATGCATGCCGACGGAGCCGGAACGAAGTCGTCATTGGCATATTCTTATTGGAAAGAAACGGGTGATATTTCGGTGTGGAAGGGTATTGCTCAGGATGCTATTGTGATGAATATTGATGATCTTTTATGTGTCGGGGCGGTGGATAATATCATCCTTTCATCCACCATCGGGAGGAATAAAAATCTGATTCCCGGGGAAGTTATCGCAGCCATAATTAATGGTACGGAAGAGTTCTTGGCGATGCTTCGGAAGCATGGAATAAACATCCAATCATCGGGAGGAGAAACCGCTGATGTAGGCGATTTGGTGCGAACGATTATTGTTGATTCCACCGTCTTTTGCAGGATGAAAAAAGCGGATGTTATCACCAATGAAAAGATAGCTGCGGGGGATGTTATTATCGGTTTAAGTTCTTCAGGAAAGGCGACTTATGAAGATGAATATAATGGAGGAATGGGCAGCAACGGATTGACCTCGGCGAGGCATGATGTATTCAATAAAAGCATTGCCGAAAAGTATCCCGAAACATTTGATAATGCCATTCCCGATGACTTGGTTTATTCAGGGAAAATGAACCTGACAGATAAGGTTAATTGCGATGGAGCATGGATAAATTCCGGTAAATTAGTACTCTCGCCAACACGGACTTATGCTCCTGTTATCAAGAAGGTATTGGAAGGGTTTCGTGGCGATATTCATTGCATCATTCATTGCAGTGGCGGTGCGCAAACCAAGGTCTTGAACTTCATCGAAAACTTGCATATCATCAAGAATAATTTGTTTGAAACGCCTCCTTTATTTCAACTTATTCAAGAGCAATCGCGGACCGATTGGCAGGAGATGTATAAGGTTTTTAACATGGGGCATCGGATGGAAATTTATATACCTGAAGAATTTGCCGAGAGCATTATCGCCATCTCGAAATCCTTCCTTGTAGATGCAAAAATTATTGGCAGAGTGGAGGCATCAGCAACGAAGAAATTAACCATCCGTTCTGCGCATGGTGAATTCCTTTATTCTTAACAGATTTTATTTACCGTCCAGGATAATTGGGTTATTGCCCTTGCCTCCAAGCACGATGACTTTTGTATTCGGCGAGAGCGCAATTTCTTTCTGCGCCTTGATAGATTCGTACTGCAATTGTTTATCGCTTAAGCCCGTACTCAAAATCTTTTGATAGTCGGCAATCCCTTGTGCTTCCACGCGTTTCCGCTCTGCTTCTTGTTTTTCTTTTTGGAGAACGAACTCCATTTTCTGGGCATCTTGTTCGGCATTAATCTTCGATTCGATAGTTGCTTTTACAGAAGCCGGCAGGCTGATATTCCTCAATAATAATTGCTCCAATACCAAGCCACGTTTCGCAAAATTTTCCCCTATATCTTTAAAAATTTTGGTCTGAAATTCATCCCTCTTTTTAGAATAAAGAGAGACGGCATCATAGTAAACGGCATTGTCGCGAATCTTAGTGCGAGTGATAGGTCGGACGATGGTGTTCTTGTAATCGGCACCGATTTGTTTGAGAATATTTGGAGCCTCGGTCGGCAACACGCGATACAAAACAGTTAGGTCTATAATGACCTCGAGCCCATCGGCAGTGAGGACACGGATAGCATCGTCTCCGGTTTTGTCGCCTTCATCATGCACGGCAGACATGGTGTAATTCTGCGTCTTAATGTCGAATGTGGTAACCTCCACCAAAGGATTAATAACATTCAAACCACTGTTCAGCGTACTGTTTTCAACCTTTCCGAACATAGATTGCACACCTACTTCACCTGCGCCAATCTGCTTGATGCAAGCCACTCCAAGCCCTATCAGCACTACGAGGATGCCAATCATTTTTATCTGACTTGCGTATTTGTAAATCGCTTCATTCGATTTACTTGCGATATAACCGACTACTACGATTATGATTCCGAGAACTACTATTACCATGACTATATATTTATTTATTTCGGGTGTAAAGATGTGAAAAGGTAAGGAGATAATTTTGGCATCTACTTGAAATGATACTTTTGCAGTGTATTACCCCAATAAAACAACCATGTCCACACAAGCTACTATTAGTATCTATTCCAAAATCATTGACAGAACAAAAGGCAATCACTATCCTACGAAGAAAGAACTTTTAGATGATCTTCCCACCTACGAGCGGGCATGTACGCTCAAGATTTATAAAAAGAAACTGAATATAGCCTGTGCAGAACATGGAATTCCCTTGAAGCACCATGATGCTTTGAGTGATGCAATGGGGTGTGCGGAGTTGTATCGGAGGTGGGTGATAGGGAAATGAGGTATGGAAGACATTCATGATGGTATGGAATGCATTCACGTTAGTACAGAATGCATTCACGTTAGTACAGAATGCATTCACGTTAGTACAGAATTCATTTACTTTACTACAGAATGCATTTACTTTACTACGGAATGCGTTTAGTGCGGTTTTTTAGTTAAAATCGGGGGTGTATAAGTTAAAATTCTTGCCATGGGGAATATTATCAGACAAGAAAAGAGGGATTGGGTATTACGAAAGGAAATGTAGATTTGCGGGGTTATTAATCATAAAAAATTATGGATTTAAAAAAAGATTACAATATCACTATTTACGATTGCACCAAAGATGGTATTGCACGATTTACATTAGGGACATCAGGAAATAACCCTTTAATTTGTATTGGACTTAATCCAAGTTCTGCAAACAGGGTTAAACCAGATCCAACTGTTACAAAAGTTATTGGATTTAAAAACAATGATTCAACTTTTGACAGTTTTATTATGCTAAATTTGTATCCGCAGCGAGCAACGGATCCAGAAAATATTCATCAAGTCCTTGGCAAAAAATTACATAATGAAAACATTTATCACATTGTTCGGATTTTAAAAACTATAAAAAATCCTTCTGTGCTTTGTGCTTGGGGAGACTTAAGTTCAAAAAATAGAAATTTTTTAATTGACACTTGCTTGAAGGATATTTTTGATGCGACAGAACATTCGGATATTAAATGGCATAGAATTAAAGGGAAGTTCGCTAATAAGATACATCCATTGCATCCACAATATCATCTTAAACAGGGTGAAAAATACAAATATGAACTTGATAAGTTTGAATTCAAGAAATATGTTAAAACATTAAACCCTTAAAATAATTTCTCCTCCTGTCATATTTTGACATAGTGGCACTTTAATTTTGCATCGCCGTTAAGTTTTAATAAAACGGTCCGAAACTTGTTTAGCGTTGTAAAATTAGTAGCATGTTGATAACAATTAAAGAAGCTGTTGAGCGGTTGAATGTCTTGCTCCATGAAGGGATTGAGGTGCAAGATAGTAAAGAGATTTTGGAGTTTGTTTTGAAACTTCAGCAGGAACAAAAGTTCCATTTCTATTTTATAGAGGCATCGAAATATGATGCTGAATATCTTGAAAAATGCACGGATGGTAAGAATCGTTCTGCCAAAGAAATGAATTATGAAGAAGCGGCTCGATATAGAGAGGAAGAGCGAATTTGTATTGATATTGTTGAATTAATAAATCAAAAAATACTCACTGCTTCTACTTTTACTTACAGGAGCGAGCGGTGGATATATTATATTCACTATGGGGATTCTGACACCGAAAGCAGGATGAAAGAAATTATTCAGGAAGCAATAAAAAGGAATAAATAATTATGTTCTTTTCCTTTTATGACATTGCCTCTTTGGGCAATGCAATAAAAGGATGGTGATTATTAAGGACGGAAGGTTTTGTATCTTTGCATCCTTAATCATAGTAAAAGATACCATTTCGATGAAAAAAATCAGCTTTCTTTGCTTCCTTTTAATGAATCTTTCGGTATCCGCACAGTTCCTCACAGCCCATGTCGCGGTGGACGGATTGACCTGTTCCGCATGTTCGTTCGTTACCCAAAAATCGTTGATGCAACTACCCTTTATCGAGGATGTGCAGATGGATTTGAATACCCATATCGCCACCCTCACCTTTAAGAACGGAAGCCCCGTCGCGATGGACAGAATAGCCCAGAAAGTGGTGGATGCAGGCTTCTCGGTAGGCGGCTTTACGGCAGAAATTTATTTAAAAGAGGTCGCAGTTTCCGACAATTTTTGCTTTGAATACGATGGAGCCATCTTTCATTTTATCCAAACCAAAGAACGGAATATCACCGGCATCGCCACCCTCACCTTCATCGGAAAAGAGTTTATGAATAAGAAGGAATTCAAACGCTACAAGGCAGCAATGACGGCGGTTTGCGCGTCAGGCGATAAGGATTTGAAGCTTACGAAAACGTATTTCATCACCCTTAAATAATGAAGCCGATTTCTTTTACCCTAATCGGGATGCTATTTGCCCTTTCCTCCGTCTTTTCCCAAGAATTGTTCCCCGTTCACGAGCCGGCAAGCAACATCCCCAAAGGAGTTTTTGGCATTCGCGGCGTGAGCGAAAGTTTTAAGGAGATAGCGTTAGCAAGGAATCAGTTTGCTGCAAAAATAATGTACGGAATCACCGCCAATTGGGAGGTTGAGGCGCAAACCGATTTCTCCAATCACCACGCCTCTACGCTCCCCGTGAACTTGGTTTCGCATTCCCATTTCGGCAACCGCGTTTATTACTTTACGAACAATAAAACCTATGGAATCGAGTATCCTTATACCTTCGGCGGCATCTATCTTTACAGTAAATATCGCATTTTTTCGATGGATAGAGCGGAAGGGCATCTCCGTGCCGCCCTCTTTGCCGAATACTCCACAACCCGCGTCGCACATGACGAGGCAGAGCCTGACCTCCAAGGCGATACCGGCGGAGAAGGCGGAGGATTTGTGGTAACTTGGTTGCTTCATAAGATGGCTGTTTCGCTAACTACCGGCTTTATTTTACCAAACGATTACAAAGAAACAAGGGACGATTATCGCTACAACCCGCCTTACTTCAAGACCGATTTATCGTACGGAAGGGCGGCGCATTTCGACCTTTCTTTTGGGTATCTGTTGGTTCCTAAGCAGTATGATTCGTACTCGAACCTGAATATTAACCTCTATGCCGAATTTGAGGGGAAGGCTTACGAGGCAGCGAAGATTATCCAGAATGATTCGGTCGTGAACCCTATCTCCAGTGCACTGTTAAAGGGCTTTTATGTGGACTTCTTTCCTGGCATTCAGTTTATCTTTAACTCCAATACCAGGATTGATTTATCTATCGGGTTCAGCTTTTATAATCATTCGTACTCCCACTTCAATCCCATCTATTCATGGGGCATTCAGCGGTATATTTTTGTGAATTCCCATAAAGCCCCGAAGGTCTTGAAGCAAACCTTTTGAGAGATCAGCTTGGTTGTAGTAATCTTGAAAGACGAAAAACAAGCCAAGCATCCTTTAAAAATATCCCCCTATATAAAGGAGTAGATTTCTACCTGCCATTTACCAAAGTTTATTCAACAAAACAGCTATCAAATCTGCCCTTCCATTTTTATAAATACGCTCATTATCAATACAAATATCCATTTATTGTCCCAGCAGGGCTTGCATTGGTTTCCATATAGCCATTGCTAGAACCCGCAATTGAGATATCGGAATCCATATAGCCATTGCAGGAACCTGCAATCGAGATATGGGAATCAATATAGCCATTGCAGAGACCCGCAATCGGGATATGGGAATCAATATAGCCGTTGCAGAAACCCGCAACGGGGATATAGGAATCAAAATAACCATTGCCGGAACCCGCAATGGAGATATAGGATGTGTTTTTTTGTAAATAAGATGATGGATTTTTTGTAATTTTAGGAGAATTTTTTTATGAATGTTTTTTCATCATCGTTTTATGATTGCGACTTTTCAGGCGCAACAATAAAACGATGATGAAGGTTATTATAATTCTCTTTTCACAAACTTTTTCTATTTTTGCAGCCGATAGAAAAATGAATATGATAAAAGTTACTTTTCCTGATAAGCAGATACGCGAATTCGCGGTTGGGACGACTGCGCTGGAGATCGCTAAAAGTATTAGCGAGGGATTGGCGCGGAATGTGCTGGCGGCGAAGGTGAATGGCGAGGTGTGGGATGCTACCCGCGCCATCAATAATGATTGTGAGCTGGAACTGCTGACGTGGGATACTCCGCAAGGGAAATCTACGATGTGGCATTCGTCGGCGCACTTGATGGCGGAGGCTTTGGAGGGGTTCTTTCCGGGGACGAAATTCGGTATCGGTCCGCCTATCGAGAATGGTTTTTATTATGATATTGACCTCGGCGAACGGACGATTTCTCCTGATGATTTTAAACGGATTGAGGATAAGATTTTGGAACTGGCTAAGCGCAATGAACAGTATGTTCGGAAGGATGTTTCGAAGGCGGATGCTATCGCGTATTTCACCGAGAAGGGCGATCAGTATAAGTTGGATTTGCTGAAGGATTTGGCGGATGGAACGATCACTTTTTATACCCAGGGAAACTTCACCGATTTGTGCCGCGGACCGCATATTCCGAACACTGGTTTTATCAAGGCTGTGAAGCTGATGAATATTGCCGGGGCGTATTGGAGAGGCGATGAAAAGAGCAAGCAATTGACTCGGGTTTATGCGATAACTTTCCCGAAGCAGAAGGATTTGACGGAATATCTGACCGTTTTGGAGGAGGCTAAGAAACGCGATCATCGTAAGCTGGGCAAGGAATTGGAGTTGTTTACTTTCTCTGAAAAGGTTGGGGCAGGGCTTCCGCTTTGGTTGCCAAAGGGAGCAATGCTTCGCGAGCGTTTGGAGAATTTCTTGAAGAAGGCACAGATAAAAGCGGGGTATTCGCCAGTCGTTACGCCACATATCGGGCATAAGGAATTGTATGTTACTTCGGGTCATTATGAGAAATATGGGGCAGATTCTTTTCAATCCATTAAGACTCCGCAAGAGGGTGAGGAATTCTTTTTGAAGCCGATGAATTGTCCGCATCATTGTGAGATTTATAAGTCTAAGCCACGTTCTTATAAGGATTTGCCGGTGCGTTTGGCAGAGTTTGGAACGGTGTATAGATATGAGCAAAGTGGGGAGCTTTCTGGTTTGACACGTGTTCGGGGATTTACCCAGGATGATGCGCATTTGTTCTGCCGTCCTGATCAGGTTAAGGAAGAATTTATTAAGGTAATTGATTTGGTATTGTATGTTTTCAGAGCATTGGATTTAGTGAATTATGATGCACAGATTTCATTGCGTGATCCGGAGAATAAATCGAAATATATCGGCTCTGATGAGAATTGGGAGAAGGCAGAAAATGCTATCATCGAAGCTGCCAAGGAAAGGAATTTGAAGACTGTTGTGGAATTGGGTGAGGCTGCTTTCTATGGTCCTAAATTGGATTTCATGGTTAAGGATGCCTTGGGAAGGAAGTGGCAGTTGGGAACGATTCAAGTGGATTATAATTTGCCGGAACGATTCAATCTGGAATATACCGGCAGCGATAATCAGAAGCACCGCCCTGTGATGATACATCGTGCACCTTTTGGTTCCTTGGAAAGATTCATTGCTTTGTTGATTGAACATTGCGCAGGGAATTTCCCATTGTGGCTGACACCAGAGCAAGTTATTATTCTCCCTATCAGCGAGCATTACAACGATTATGCAAAGAAAGTTTTTGATCAATTAAGCAATGCTGATATTCGTCCATTGATTGATGAAAGAGCAGAAAAGATTGGCAAGAAAATCCGTGATGCGGAATTAAAAAAGATTCCCTACATGCTGATTGTCGGCGAGAAAGAACAAGAGAACGGAACCGTTGCCGTTAGGAAGCATACCGAAGGCGATAAGGGGATTGTTAGTATTGCGGAATTCATCAATGCATTGCATAAAGAAGTGAATGAAAAGTTGGCTGCTATAGAGGGAGTTTAAAAATTTATATATATTTGCAGCCTTAAACAGAAAAACGAGTATTTTAACATTTAATAAATTAACAAAGTAAAGGAGAACAGATTATAGCAAAAAGTACCTACAGACCGAAGCCGGTCTTTAAAAAGCCAGGTGGTAAACCAAAAGGACCTTATGTTCGCAGAGCATGGGCTAAGAAGGAGGATGAGCACAGAATTAATGATCGGATTCTTGCTCCTTTTGTGAGATTAGTCGGGGATAATGTGAAGTCGGATATTTATTCTTATGAGGATGCAATTCGGATGGCGCATGAGTTGGAGCTTGACTTAGTGGAAATAGTTCCGGATGCCGAGCCGCCAGTTTGTAAGATTATAGAATATCAAAAGTTTCTGTATGAAAAAAAGAAGAAGGATAAAGAACAAAAGGCAAAGGCATCGAAAATTGTGATGAAAGAAATCCGGTTTGGACCGAATACTGATGATCATGATTTTGATTTCAAATTGAAACATGCGATTAAGTTTTTGCAGGAGGGCAATAAAGTGAAGGCTTACGTTCATTTCAGGGGAAGGACGATTGCTTATAAAGAAAAAGGAGAAGTCTTGTTGTTGAAGTTTGCTACCGAGCTGGAAGAATATGCAAAGGTGGAAGTGATGCCGAAGTTGGAGGGGAACAAAATGTTTCTCTACTTGAATCCAAAGAAGAAAAGTTAAATAAAAAAAATATAAACAATTTAAATAATAAATAAAATGCCAAAAATGAAGACACATTCGGGAGCTAAAAAGCGTTTCTCCTTGACGGGGACCGGAAAAATTAAGAGAAAACATGCTTATAAAAGTCATATCCTGACTAAAAAAACCATTAAGCAGAAACGTAACCTGACCCATACCGGATTGGTGGATGTAACCGATATGCCAAGAGTGAAACGTATGTTGACAATTGGGAAATAAAGTAAATTAAATTAATGTATAACCAGGTACTTAGCACAAAAGATTTCCATTCAGTTGGGGACGCTAACGCCAAAAATTAAATCAAATGCCAAGATCAGTAAATGCCGTAGCTTCGCGGAAAAGAAGAAAGAAAATTTTGAAGCAAACCCGAGGTTATTGGGGTGCAAGAGGAAATGTTCACACAGTTGCGGTGAACACTTTAGAGAAAGGTCTGCAGTATGCATACCGTGACCGCAGAGCCAAGAAAAGAGATTTTCGAGGCTTGTGGATTCAGCGGATAAATGCTGCCGTTCAGCCTTATGGGATGTCTTATTCCGTATTTATGGGAAAGATTCACAAAAACAATGTTAACCTGAACAGGAAGGTTCTTGCCGATTTGGCGATGAACGAGCCTGATGCTTTTAAGGGGATTGTTGATTCATTGAAGTAATCAATTTTCTTCGACAATAAGAAGCCTCTTGATAGAAATATCGGGAGGCTTTTTTGTTAAGGGATGTTTATATTTGCAAGATGAACATATTTAAAAACTCTCACCATTTCATTTGGGCATTAGTCTTCATATTATTATTCTTGACAAACTATTCCTTTGCTCAAAAAAATAAAACCGAGCGTGATATTTATACAGAGGATAGCATGGTAGATCAAAAGAATCAGGATTCTATTCATACTATGTGGTATTTGTATAATAAAAAGACTAAAGAATTAGATGCTATTATTACTTTCAAGAAAGCGGATTCTTCTGGTAAAGCCGGTGCTGATGGTATGTGCATTGACTTTAAAAATGGGAAGATTAGTAGGACTGGTTATGCTAAAGGTAATGGTTATGAATTTTTATCTTCTTACTTTGAAAGTGGAGGGATTTCTTATTTCTCCCAGAATATTAATGACAGTATGGGTATTGGAAAAAACTTTTATGAAAACGGGAATATTAAAAGTCTTGGTGCCTATAAACATGATTCCCCGATAGGCAAATGGTTATATTACTATGCAAATGGATTCTTAAAGGAAGCAGGAAATTATATCCAAATTAAAGTTACAGACCAGAATACGACTGAACTATTCCGTAGAAATGGAACGAGCATTTTATTCGGTATGTATCCTGCTTTTAAAGATGGTCAATGGAAATACTACAATGATGATGGAAAATTAGGCTGTATAGAATTCTACAATGAAGTTATTCTATTAAATAAAACAGAGTATTAGAAAACAAAATTCCAAGCCAAGCTAAAACCTCTGGTTTGCCGACCTGTTTATTTCGTAGCGGAGGAAAACTTGTTGAAAATACCATTATCTATTTTCATAGAGCTGAAACCAACGATGGTTGTGCTGATGGTGAAACTAATAGTGCTAAAACCAACTTTCGTTCTACCATCTCCAAAACTGCGAGTGGTAAAACCAACGTTCGTTTTAGCACTTGAAGAAAACGGGGCAGACATGACAGCGTTCGTTTTAGCACTTGCAGAAAACGGAGCGGACATGACAGCGTTCGTTTTAGCATTTGCAAAACACGGAGCGGACATGAGAGCGTTCGTTTTAGCACTTGCAGAACACGGAACGGACATGAGAGCGTTCGTTTTACCATTCGGAGAAGTACGGACGGACATGACAACATTTTTTAAGGCACTTTTGGAATGCGAACATGCCATGATGGCATGTTTAGGCTGTTTTTAATCCCAAAAACTGCCACGTCCCATCTTAATGCTATTATTGCAATCTTATAAAATAGTATAAAATGGAAGAAGAATTAAAAAATATCCGTGCTTCATTAGACAAAATAGAGCGGGATGACAGGGCTGAAAAAAATAAATTCACGATGGCGGATTTTGGGAGATTTGATTTGCCGAAGCATGTATGCGACATTGTGGATTATCTGCAACCACTTTTATCGCCCAACGAGGCGGCAATATATTGGTATCTTTTCAGGAATAGTATCGTCAAAAACAGGAACAACACGATCCGGTTTTATATCACAGATTTGTGTCAGGATTTTGAAGTCATCGGCTCGGGTACAGGGCGTGCCGAATTTCTTGGTAAGAAAGCCGCCATGACCGCCATCGAAGGCTTGGAAGCGAAAAAAGTTATCCGGCGAATATATGACCACGCAACTAAAGATGGACAAAATTATACCATTATGATTCCTTCCGAAATCCAGATTTGTATGGATAGAAAAAAGGTGATGGACGACCTGAAAAAAGGGTAGGGGAGGTAGGGCTGGAGGATCCGAATTACCGTTTCTTGACTACCATAATTAATCTATCCGAAGAGGCTTCATCGAAGGGGTTTAATTTATAATCACCAAAGAGATGGAGGATGTCGAAGCCCGATGTTTTATAATAATCCTCAAAGTCCCGCAACGAGAGCATTTGCACGCGTTCCGTAAATTGAAAATCTTTTCCCATTCCATGAAAGGAAATGTTCTTGATGATGAAACCATTGGTTAATTTTCGTTCGATATGGAAGATGATTTCGCCCATCGGGCACTGCTCCTTCGGGATAAGATTCTGAATCGCTTTCGCGGAGTTGATGTAGTCTAAAACCAAGACTCCATCAGGCTTTAGGTTACTATGGATGGCGTTTAAGGTCTTGATATTATCGTCCACATTTTCAAAATATCCGAAGCTCGTGAAGAGATTAAAAACATAATCGAATCCTTCCTTTCGGAATTCATTCCGCATGTCGTGAATGAAGAACGATAGGGTAGGGGACTCCAGTTTTTTATTATGATGAATACTCTTTTCAGAGAGGTCTATCCCCGTAACATGGAATCCTTTTTTATTGAGATAGATGGCGTGCCTTCCCTTGCCACAAGCGAGATCCAGGATAGAGGCATCTTTATCAGGATGAATAAAATCAATGAGTTTATCTAAGAAATGTTTAGCTTCCTTATCATCTCTTTTGGTGTATAAAATATGGTAATAAGGGCTGTCGAACCAACTCTCGAACCAGTTTTTTTGATTCATTATTTCTATAGATAAAACTATTGAAGTTCAGCTCCCGCACCTTCGATTCCTTCGTTCACCGAGGCATCATAATCTATACCTTGCCGTAGCAATACTTGTTTCGATTTCCATCCATAAAAGGCAAGATATACAAAGCAAATAACAGGTATTAAATAAGAGATGTGAATGTTGGATTGGTCGGAGATATAACCCTGTAACGGCGGGATAATGGCGCCACCGAGAATCATCATGATCAGCATCGAAGAACCTTGGTTGGTGAACTTGCCAAGCCCTGCTATGGAGAGCGAGAAAATGCAGGGCCACATAACGGAACAAAACAGCCCGCCAGACATGAACGAATAGACAGCTATTTTGCCAGTAGTCATCAATCCGATCAGCATCATTATTGCTGCCATGGAGCTGAATAATATCATGGTGCGGGCAGGCTTTTCTTGCGCCATAAAGAACCCTAATATCAGGATAAGAACGAAAGGAAAGTAGGAGTATAAATCGTTCATTTTTTCGAGTTCGTTGGCGGCATTAAACTTGATGTAATTTACGGTGAGGATAACACCGTAAGCCAGCAATGGAACAATAACGGTCATGAGTTTTTTCTTTACTTTGGATAGATTGAAAACGGTGATTGCACCGGTCCATCTTCCTATCATCAGGCTGCCCCAATAGAGGGAAATGAAGTGAACGGTTTTGGTATTGTCAAGCCCCAGCATGTTGCTTTGTTTCATTAATTCTGGGAGGTTGCTTTGTATCGAAACTTCGACTCCTACATAGACAAAAATGGCTAACATTCCAAAGATTAATTGTGGATATTTGAATGCACCTAAACTGTGTTCAACATGCTCTTGATGTGTTATAGGTGGCAGCTTGGAAACTCCCATTAGAAGGGCAAAAAGCAGGAAGGCGATACATAGAATTGTGTAGGGCATCTTCACGGCATCTAAGCTAACTTCAGTGCCAGAGGCAAGTGTTATCGAACCAAAAATGGCGATGCTTAATAACAATGGTCCGATGGTAGTTCCGAAGGAATTGATACCTCCTGCTAACATCACCCGGTGTGAACCTGTTGCAGGATTGCCCAAAGCAATGACGTAAGGGTTGGCAACTATTTGTTGTAATGCAAAGCCAAGACCTACGATGAACAAGGAAATAAGCATCAATGGAAATGATTGTGCGCCTGCTGCAGGAACAAACCCTAATGCACCAATGGCAGAGATTATCAACCCAATTATCAACCCCTTCTTGTAACCGATTTTACCTAATGGATCGCCTTTGGTATAGGAGATTAAAAAGTAGATTAATGATCCGACGAAATAAGCCGTGTAGAAAGCAAAATCAACCATTTGGCTTTGCCATTGAAGGAGGGTGAAATGCTTCTTGAAGATGGGGATTAAGATGGTATTAGATGCGGCAACAAATCCCCAAAAGAAGAAGACAGAGATAAGGATTGGGAAGGATGACCTGTTAATAGAGTTTTGTTTCATTAGTGGTTATGTTTAGGTGAAATCTATTTCGGTACTGTCGCCAATGTTGAGGCTTTGTTTCAAACCTTTCAAGACGGCATCTGAACCGACAACGCTATGATGAAGCACTGCATTTTCGAGGTGAGAATAAGAGCCGATAATCGAGTCTTCGATGATGGAGCGATTAATGATGGCATGTTCGCCAATGGAGACATTAGGACCGATGATAGAATTACTGATTTTGCAGTTCCCGGCTATCTTGACAGGGGGTATGATGATGGTGTTTTGGAATTCGAAACAACATTCTTCTTTATCTTTGTCGGTGTATCTTTTCAGGAGGATGGCATTGGTTTCGAGGAGGCTGTTTTTGTTGCCGCAATCGTACCAGTTTTCGACGGGGAAGGTGGTCATTTTGATCCCTGCTTCCAACATTCTGCCGATGCCATCGGTGAGGTGAAATTCGTTATGAGTAAGGATTTTATTATTGATGTTGTGCTCCAACATTTCGAAGAGGAGCGTACTTTCTTTTATCTTATACAGACCTACGAGTGCGAGGTTCGACTTGGGGATATTGGGTTTCTCGACCACTTTGGTGATGAAGCCGTCTTTATCCAAATCCACGACGCCGAAACTACGGGGGTCATCCACTCTTTTGATGCCGAGAGAAGAATAGGGGGTGGTGAGTACGCTGCTTAAATCTACATCGAAGATGGTATCGCCGAGGACTATCAGAACTTCATCATTGGGATTCACAAATTCGCGAGCCATCCAGACTGCCTGCCCAGTACCTTCTTTATATTGCTGGATGATGAAATGAACATTGATTTCGGGATATTTCTCGCGGAAGAATTGTTCGATTTTATCGCCCATATATCCTATTATGATGATGAAATCAGTCATACCGATGGCGATTAATTCATCCACAATGTGGGCAAGAATAGGTTTGCCAGCTACGGGCACCAATGCTTTTGGCTGCGTATGTGTGTGAGGGCGGAGGCGGCTGCCGATACCGGCGACGGGAATAATTACTTTCATGTTCATATTATTGAGCGGCAAAACTATCATTATTTAGGAACATGGATTCATGACTTACCCGATGTCAATAGTCAAAACATGCCTGTGAGCAATCATTTCTTTGCTGTGAGCAGTCATTTCTTTGCTGTGAGCAGTCATTTCTTTGCTGTGAGCAGTCATTTCTTTGATGTGAGCAGTCATTTCTTTGCTGTGAGCAGTCATTTCTTTGCTGTGAGCAGTTATTTCTTTGCTGTGAGCAGTCATTTTAATGTTGGTAGCAGTATTTTTATTAATAAAACCCATTTCATAAAGAAAGAGCGGATTATTGTTTAATAAAAAAATTCTTCAATTTTTGGATAGCGATGGCGCGATGGCTGATTTTATTCTTCTGATCGAGGGGCATTTCGGCAAAAGTTTGGAGGTGGCCATCGGGAATAAAAATAGGGTCGTACCCGAAGCCGTTGCTGCCTCGTTTTTCATTAATAATAGTTCCTTTTATGATGCCATTGAAGATAAAGTTTTTGCCATTAATTATTAATGCGATGACGGTTCGGAATTGGGCTTCTCGATTAGGGATTCCATTCATCTCCTCCAATATTTTATTGATATTGGCATCCATATTTTTCTCGATGCCGGCATACCTTGCCGAAAAAATCCCTGGTTTATTATCGAGGGCAACGATTTCCAATCCGCTATCGTCGGCAAAACAATTTTGGTTGAATTTATCAAATACAAATTGCGCCTTCTGCAAGGCATTTCCCTCGAAGGTATTTTGAGTTTCGGGAAGTTCTTCGAGGCAGCCCATCTCTGTCAGATTCAGGATGTTGAAATCCTTCCCGAGGATGTTATTTATCTCTTGAACTTTGTGAATATTTTGGGTGGCGAAAATGAGTTTTATCATGGTATCGAGGAATTATTTTTTGACGTTATCTCCTGAAATTATTTTGGAGTATTTTAACTTCATTCCGATGAATTTTCGTTCCATAAATTGATAGGAAACAGTGGACATGATAATTGCTATTCCGAAGGTGGCAGGATAGATAAACCAATTGCTTGCACTTACGCTGGGGGCAAGGGTTTTGAGCACTATTGCGATTGCAATTCCGTGATACATATACAAGCCGTAAGATATTTTTCCGAGGTAATTTAGGGGCATGAATTCGAGGCTGACGATGGCTTTCGGATTGCCAGCTAAATTGAGGATGATGAAGGCAAATAATCCGGCATAACATTCAAATTCGAGGTACGGAAAATAGAAACCTGTGATGATTAAAATCAGGGTTAAAAGATAGACAAAGGCTTGTAAACAGTTATTAAAAAGGAGGCTTAATAATTTTCCTTTTTTGTGGAATAAAATCAATGCCGCGATGCCCCCGATAGCCATACAATCTATGTTAAATGAATCCCAAAAAGCCCAACTTTTGAGGAGAAAATATGAATCGGGAAAGGCTCTCATTCCGAATATCAGGGCTAATTTTATGGCGATGTAGGATGCAATTATTCCTATTAAAATAGCAAAATGGTTCTTTGTTTTCTTGATGATGAAGGGTACAAATAAGTAAAATTGTTCCTCCACCCCGACCGACCAAGCCTGCGATGCAAAGGGTACTGCGGGTAAAAATGCGAGTGCGACATTGGGCAGGAATGCGATGAATAAAATGAAGTTTCCGAAGAAGTTTTCGTGGAGCAAAGCGGTGTATTTCGGCATCGAAAACAAAGGGATAACAGGGAGGAAAAGGAAACTCAAGACGAGGATAAAATAATAGAGGGGCCAGATTCGGAGTATGCGGCGGATGTAGAAGTTTTTTATCGAGATGCCTGATGGTTGCTGCTTTTCCATGAGTAGGAGGTAGGTAATGAGGAAGCCGCTCAATACAAAAAAGAGGATAACCCCGAGCTTCCCGATATTGACGATGGAGCTGGAATTATAATAATCGAAGCCATAGAGTTTTTTGAGTAATTCGATATGATGAATGACGACACAAAAGGCGGCAAGAAAGCGCAATCCGTTGAGGTTTTTGAAGTATATTTTGTTCATTATAAGCGGCAAAAATAGGAAATCGGGGATGAGAACAGTTTTTTGGAATGATAAGTTTCTTTTTTGATTAATATTTTTTTTCCTAATTTTGCAAAGTAGAATAAAAAATATGAGACTACTATACTTTTGTTGCCTTTTTGTGCTGCTGTCGGCAGGGATTTTTGGACAATGTCCGGCTCCTCATTTTGCACCTTTACCGAATGCGTGTACGGGCACTCCGATTACTTTTAGCAATACTACTGTTGGTAGTAATTTATCCTATACTTGGGATTTTTCGGCAGGCGATTTAGCGTTGGCACCAGTTACCGATACCTATACAATTACTACGACTTCGGCTTTTGCGGGTTATACCATGGTTTATGATAGTGGGAATTATTATGGGTTTGCTTCTACTTATGCAAATGCAAAGATTGTTCGCTTGGATTTTGGACCAAATGTGGATAATCCTACTCCTACAGAAACCGTGATATCTACAGGTGCGAACATTGCTTCACCAATAGGGATGGATATGGTTTATGATACTGCCAATGCAAAATGGTATTGTTTTGTGGCAAGTTATGGAGGAGGGATTTATAGAATTGATTTTGATAATGGATTGTCAGTTGCCCCTACGGCTTATACTTTGGTAGCTCCAGAAGGTAATGGTATGGTGCATGTTTATGATGTAAAAGTCAGGAAAGATGGCGGGGATTATTATGGTTTTGTAGGCGGGCTTAACGTAACAGATATTTATAAACTTAATTTTAATACGAACCTTTTAGCTACTGCCCTTGTTCCGACTCCTATGAATATATCAGGTTTGGCAAGCCCTTGTTATCTTTCTGTGAATAAATTTTGTGATACATGGGTTATGTTAGTAACGAGTTACTACGCAAATACTTTAAGTAAGATAACCTTTACATCAAACTTAAATTCTCCAACTAATCCTGCCAGTTATATTAGCTGTAATGTCGGCAGTATCTATACCTATGGCGTTGATATGGTGGAAGAAGGCTGTAACATTTATGCTTTTGTAAGCAATAAAGATGGAGGTCTATATCAGCTAAATTTTGGTAATAATATTTCTAATGCGCCTACTTCGACGACCCTATCGAACACATTTTTTAATTACCCACAACAACTAAAAATTATTAATCATAACTCGCTTTACAGGGTATTTTGCGTTTCTCAATCGGCTACTACTGATAATTTATCCCGCTTCAAGTTTCCTGATTATTCGAGTGCGAACTTCACGACCTATACATCCAATGTTCTTAATCCGACAAATATTTTCTATACCCAACCTGGAACATATACTATCTCTTTAACAGCTACTGATACTTTGACAGGGGCTTATGCTTCTTATTGCGATAATATTACTGTTGTGGCACATGATACAGCAGCTTTTAATGTTCCTGTTGTTACCTGTAGTAATGCAATTACATTTATGGATTTGTCTTATCCAGGACCTATTGCGGCATGGCATTGGGATTTTGGTGATGGCAATACTTCTAATGCTTCAACAATTAATTATACTTATTCTACGCCTGGGAATTATTTGGTTACCCTAACTATTACCTCTGCAAATGGTTGTATGGATACAGCCACTCAAATTGCTCAAGCGAATAAACCCGTTGCTGGTTTTACTTTTGTTGATGGTTGTGTAGCTGCGGTTCAATTTACCGATACATCCCATGACTCATCAAATCTTATTGATTTCAGGCAATGGGATTTTGGGGATCTTTCTACCTCTACTGCGCAAAACCCTTCTCATCAATACGCTGCCAGTGGAACTTATATAGTAACACTGACAGTGGGAATCAATGGGTGTACCAGCAGTTCAACGCATACTGTTCATTTTTATGCTTTGCCTAATGCTGCTTATTCAGTTGCAAATACTTGCCTCGGTGTACCATCACAATTTACTAATCTTTCTACCTGTCTTGATTCTTTTACGAGTTATTGGGGATTTGGAGATAGTTTTCATTCTATACTACAAAGCCCTGCACATACTTATACCGCTACGGGTACTTATCATGATACTTTAATAGTAACTTCGTTGCCCTGGGGATGTATCGATACTCTTTTTAATATTGTAACCGTTAGCGTTCCTTCGGTGATTAGCGTTACTCATTCCCCGAATTTTATTTGCGGTGTTAATCCCGTTATTTTTACTGATAATACTTTAATTATTCCTGATAATTACCTTTGGGATTTTGGTGTTACCCCTCAAGTCGTTTCTGCTATAGATACCCCAACCTATACCTTTGGGATGCCCGGAACATACAATGTTAAATTAGTAGCTATCACTGGCACCAGTTGTAAGGATTCAGCTTTTGATGTGGTTATTGTGGCGAATGGACCGAATGCATTATTCAAGTTCGATAGTGTTTGCCTTGGTGGATTAACATCATTGATAGATTTATCAACACGAGCGACTGCAAGCGATTCCATTATCAGTTGGAAATGGAGCTTTAATGATTCATTGCCTGTTTCCCGTACGGATTCCCTTTTTCATCATACCTTCCTTAACTGTGGAATGAATTTAGTTATTGATACTGTTACAACGGTTGCCGGATGTATTGGGGTAGATACTCATTCCATAAGGGTTTATTGCCCTCCCACTGCCGGTTTTAGTTACGCTAACAGAGCATGCAATACAACTCCGGTTATCTTTACAGATACAAGCCATGCTGGTTCTGGAAACTCCATTATTAATTGGCAATGGAATTTTGGTGATTCATCTCCTTTTGATACGAACCAAAATCCCCATCATACATACTCTCAAGCCGGGCATGATACTATCTACCTGACTATTACCAGCGACCAGGGCTGCACTGGGATTGACTCCGGATATATTGATATTTCTGCCGGTCCGATACCTCATTTCAGTAACTCCAACTCGAATATTTGTTTGGGAGATGTGGTCAATTTTACCGATTATTCTTTACCCTTCGGTTTGATTTCTACCTGGGCATGGAATTTTGCCGATCCGATTTCGACTTCCTTAAACACCTCCACCATTCCTAACCCCTCCCATCAATTCGATTCAGCGGGGATTTTTAAAATCACTTTGACCGTTACTCAAGTGATTGATACTGTCCTTACCTGCTCCTCCAGCCTTACCCAATCGCTGGCTCCGATTAATGTCCATTTCCGCCCTCATGCGAGCTTTGTGGATAGCAATCTTTGTGTTGGGCAAGCGGTTTTATTTACCAGCACCAGCACCATGCCGATGGATACTATTTTCCATGATGTCATCAACTGGTCGTCGTGGACTACCGGTACGCAACATAACTTTGGCGATACTGCTCATTTTATCTTCCCGAATGCCGGAACGGATACTATGAAATTGGTGGTGCAGACAGCCTTTTGCTCCGATTCTATCCGGATGGATACGGTTATTATTCATCCTGCGCCGACATCTTATTTCACTTACATTCCCGATGGCGGCAAGCAATTCACATTCACCGATAGTTCGCAGAATTATACCAGTAATAGTTGGAATTTTGGCGACAGCACGGCGTTGGTGACGTTGTTCAACCCGGTGCATATTTTTAATAACGATACCTGCAATGTGGTTACGCTGAATACCGCGAATGGTTTTGGATGCAGGGCGACCTCATCCCAAGTGATTTGTTTGAATAAAACGCTGCTCGATATTGCTGTCGAAAACCTCTCCGAAACCATTGCCGGAAATTGGATGAAAGTATCCGCCGTCGTTGCTAATAGAGGCTCGGAGCTGATCACCAATTTCGATGTTGAGGTCAATGTTGGTGGTAGTAAAATCGCCATTCCGTTCACCAAAATATTAGATGGTGGCGATACCATGAATTTCCAGCAAATGGTGGTTATTAACCCTCATGAATTGCCCAAATATCTGTGTGTGAAAGCCGAAAATCCGAATGGAATAAGCCCCGATGCGATGCCGGTAAACGATGAAAAATGTCTCGATTTATCGCAGCAATTATTGGTTTTTGATCTCTATCCAAACCCAACCTTAAACAATATTACGGTGGATATTATCGTGCCCTTGAGCAGCGAAATTGTAATCTCGGTGTATGATATTTTGGGGCAGCAGGTGCAGGTTTTATACGATGGAATTACGGTCGAGGGCTTCAACCAATTCACCTTCGATGTCCAGACGTTGGCGGTTGCGAGTTACCTACTGACGGTTGACTTCCGTGATGAACGCGTGGTCAAGAAATTTAATAAGTTTTAACCAATGAAAACAACCTTGAACCAATTAAATGCTGGCATTGGCGGAAGCCATGCTGGATTGGACGAAAGCATTGCTGGATTGCACCAATATTTTACTGGATTGGACGAAAGTATTGCTGGATTGCACCAATATTTTGCTGGATTGGACGAAAGTATTGCTGGATTGCGCCAATATTTTGCTGGATTGGACGAAAGTATTGCTGGATTGCACCAATATTTTGCTGGGAAAATAAGCACTAAAATGGAGTCTTAGATAAAGAAATAAGTATCACACTATCCAATTTTATGCCCACCCAATATTCCCTCATAGTCCCCATTTATAACGATGCCTACCTTGCCGAGGAATTTTGCGAGGATTTTGAACGGGAATTCAAGGGTTATTTGGGCAAGGAAAATATTAGCGACGATGTGGAATTGATTTTTGTGAACGATGGCAGTCGAGATGATTCATTCGCTACTTTAACAGCCGTTTGTTCCCGATTTCCATTTGCCAAGGCGGTGAATTTAAGTCGGAATTTCGGACAGCATATCGCGCTTTCTTGCGGATATAATTTGGCAAAAGGCGACTACGTCGGGTCGCTAAATGTGGATATGCAAGACCCTCCGAGCCAGATTTTGGTCGAGTTAGATTACTTAAAAAAACACGATTTCGACCTGGTGTATGGCTTGCGAGAATTCCGGCACAGCTCCTTCGGCGAAAAAATGTCGTCTTATCTTTTTAACATCATGCTGAATAAACTTACCGGCAATACTACGCCACATAATATTTCTACCCTTCGAATAATGAATCGGAAATTTACCGATGCCTATAATTCCTTGACCGAGAAATCGCGGTTTTTGCCCGGGCTTGAGGCATGGATCGGATTTAAGCACGGCTTTGTCAAAGTCCTGCATCAAGAACGGCAAAAAGGGAAGTCGAGTTATAATTTCAAAAAGCGATTAATCATGGCTACCGATTCCATCATTTCCTTTTCCGATTTACCCCTGAAACTGATTGCCATGTTCGGAATTTGCATTGCCATTATAGGATTTATGCTTACCTTTTATTTATTCCTTACCAAGTTGTTTTTTATAAAATACCAACCAGGATATACCTCCACCATTTCCATCATTACTTTCATTGGTGGAGTACAAATCATGGTTACCGGTTTGGCTGCGCTATACATCGGCAGAATTTTGAAAGAGGTGCAAAACCGTCCCTTGTATATTATCTCTGATAAGATAAATTTTTAAGATATGTTTGATAAAAATAAATTTGTAGAAGAACTCAATACCCAAGGCTATTCCATCGTACCGAATGTTTTGTCAGAAGAGTTTATTACCAAAGCCAAAGCCGCCCTCTTGGATGCAATGAGCAAAGAAGAGGAATATCATCATGGTAAGAATTATGCTGACTACGGGATGGTTCTTTTATGCTCGATGTACGATAAGGTTTTCGTGGAATTATTCTATAATCAAAACCTCCTCGACCCCTTCAATGCCGTTCTTGGCGAAGGGTGTATCGTGTATGCTTATACCTCATCTTCCATGCCGCCATCCACCTCGAATTATTCCAAAAGAATACATACCGATTGCCCACGAATTATTCCAAATTACATCACCAACATGGGCGCAACAATTCTCTTGGATGATTTCACAGAAGAGAATGGCGCGACCTGGTTTTTGCCCAATTCTCAAACCCTTTCCGAGCCACCTACCGAGGAGTATTTTTATGCCCATGCCAAAAGATTAATCGCCAAAGCAGGCTCTGTTTGGTTCTTTAATGCAAGAATTTGGCATGCCGGAGGAATCAATAATTCCAGTGCTTGGCGACATGCATTAACCATTAATATGGTGCGCCCCTGGATGAAACAACGGATAGATATTCCTCGTGCCATGAATAGCATGGATGTATCTCAATTCTCTGAAAAGGCATTGCAGAAGTTGGGATTCCTGGCACAAGTTCCGGCTTCTTACGAAGAATATTATGTGCCATTTGAGGATAGAAAGTTTAAACAAAAGACCGAGTAAATGACTTTTTTAATCCTTCATCCGGTAGTTTTTAGTGTAAAATTCACTAAAATCATGGCTACGGTGACTCACCGCAGCCTCACATTGACTCACCGCAGCCTCACATTGACTCACCGTAGCCTCACATTGACTCACCGTAGCGTCACATTGCTTCACCGCAGCGTCACATTGCTTCACCGCAGCGTCACATTGCTTCACCGCAGCGTCACATTGCTTCACCGTAGCATCACATTGACTCACCGCAGCCTCACATTGACTCACCTCGGCGACTGTTTTTCGTTAAATTAGCCCAAATTAATACTTAATAACAACAAAATGAACACCGACAAACAGAAATATTCAGAAGTAATTAAAGCAAATATTGCGCTCCATTCCAAAATTTCGGAGCATTATAATACCTGCGAACCGCACTTCTACCACTGGTATATCGGGCAAGCCGCTTTGATTAATGATGAAAAATTCTCCAAAGAAGAACGCTTCAAACATGCAGATGTCATGGATACTATTTTGCAAAGAATCCTTCATCTGTCGAAACATTTGTTCAAGTATGTTGGCTTTATTGCCACCAAATAATTTCCTTCTTTTATGAAAAATAAAATTGCAATTATCGGCTATGGAGATTTAGGAAAACAGTTTCATGATTTCCTGAAAACCGACAGCAATAGCGAGTTTATCTTCTTTGATGACATTGCCTTTAAGCACGATGAACGGAATTCGTTTCCCTATCTGTCCTACAGCCTCGATGAATATGATGTTTGTAATTTTTATGTGGCATTAGGCTATCATCATTTGCAAACAAAAAACAAAGTAATTCATCATCTGAAATCTTTAAATAGGAAGCTTCCAGCTTATATCCATAAGACTTCTTTCGTTAATCATTCAGCAACGATTGGGGATGGAACTTTCATCTATCCGATGTGCAATATTGACAGTAATGTTGTCATCGGGAAGGGAGTTTTAATTAATAATTCTGTTTGCGTTTCTCATGATTCAAATATTGGTGAAGGATGTTACTTATCGCCTGGAGTTGTTATTTCCGGCAAGGTAAATATTGGGGAAAATTCCTTCATTGGTTCAGGTTCTACCATTGCAAATAATGTTAAGATCGGGAAGAATGTTTTGGTTGGAATTGGTACTGTCGTAACAAGAGATTTACCAGATAATTGTTCTGCAATTGGTAACCCGATAAGGATATTGAATAAGCCGCTCAACCTTTATTAATCTTTATGACCGTCGCCATCATTCAATCCAATTATTTGCCATGGAAAGGCTATTTTGATATTATCCACGATGCCGATATTTTTTGCTTTTATGATGAAGTGAAATATACCAAAAACGATTGGCGAAACAGGAATAAAATCTGTTCCAAGAATGGTTCCTTCTGGTTGACGATTCCAATTCATAAAGATGCTGTAAAACAAAAAATAAGCGAAGTTAAATTGTTAGATAAATCCTGGCAGAAAGAGCATTATGAAACTATTTATCAGACTTATCGAAAGGCTCCATTCTTTTATCAATTGGATCCTTTGTTAAAAGAATTCTATCAGGCTAAGGAATGGAATTCTCTTTCTGAATTCAATCAATTCTCAATCGAACGAATAGCAAAATACCTTGACATCAAAACAAAATTTGTTAACTCCAAGGATTATAATTTGCAAGGAGACAGGATTGAACGATTGATCAATCTTTTGATTGAGTTGAAGGCGACAAAATATATTTCCGGTCCATCTGCAAAAGACTATTTGACAGGTTTCGAGAATTTATTTGGTGAGAATAATATAGAATTGACCTATAAAAATTATACTGGCTACCCCGAATACCATCAAATGTCATCACTATTTCATCAGTATGTTTCTATTCTCGATTTAATTGCAAATGTTGATATTATAGAGATTCCATCATACATCTGGAGTTGGAGGAAATAAATGCTCTATGGATTTTAAATTTAAGTTTCGTTGGTTTCTTATCGCCCTTGTTTGGGGGTTGATTATAAATGAAACGAATCTTTATTTCGTTAAGAAAGAAAATCCAAGTAACATAGAACTGAATGATAAAAGTACTGTTAACGGTTTTACAATTTGGAGTATTGACAACAGTTGGTACGTTAATCAAATTAAGAATTTGAAAGATGGACTGGGCTTCACAATTGACCCTGCGAAGCCTCATTATTTTGTAAGAAGATCACCTGGTTACCCTATGTTTTTTGGTTTGCATTACCTTCTCTTTGGTGAACGATTTTGTTATTTAGGCATGAGGATTACACAGCTCCTAATGGCTGCATTGTCAGTCATTCTACTTGGTATGACCGTTGTAAATTTTACAAATAATATTGCGTGGGCAAGATGGAGTGTTCGATTGTTTGCATTAAGTCCATTCCTTGTAATCAATAGCTATTATACTTTAACCGAAGCGGTTACACCCTTCTGGATTATAAGTTCTTTTTATTTGTTTTCTGTTACTATAAAAAGAAATGGACCGCTCATTTTTTTTATTACGGGTCTATCGGTGGGTTTTATGGTTCTCACTCGTCCAATATTACTTTTAATGATTCCGGTGATGTTAGTCGTCCTCTTATATTTGAAGTGGAGTGACATCAGAATATTCCTTAAAGGTTCAATTTTCTTGTGTTTTGGGGTACTAATGATGATGTCCCCTTGGGTGATTCGGAATTATTATGTTACCAAAGGAGAGATCATTTTTTTGGAAAAATTTTACAATGAAGATCCCATGGATTTCGGGAAAGGACATATCTATTTTAGAAGTTGGTTATCGTGTTGGACTAATATTAATGATGCGTATTCTGCCGAAGTATTTTCTATGAAACTTCGCCACTCATCTCCCGAAACCAGACCAATGCTAATCAAAAATTATATTAATAATTTGCCACCATATCTTGCTGATTGTAATATGGCAGATATTAATGATGCCCTTTGGTCGTTAGCCAATTGTTTTGAATACAAAGATTCTATTAATAAATTATATACGGACCAATCCGAAGATATTATCCCTCCATGTGAAGAAGAAGTAAAGAAAGAATTTATCAACCTTAGCTTCGTATTCAAGCATAGCCAACCCTTGCGCTACTATGTTATTACCCCAATCAATATTTTTAAGGAAATGGCGTTGAATAGTTACAGTTATGCATACGGTTCGTTGAACCCTCTGGATAAGAAATTCTCGACATTACAGATTGTTTTTAAAAGCATAATGTATTTCTTAAATGCCATGCTTTATCTTTCCTTTTTTATTGTAATATTTTACAAATCCTTTCCGTTGATTCTTAAAATACCTATCGTCCTTTTTAATCTTCTTACAATCTTTTTTTTCGCGTATTACCTGCGATATGCCGAGCTTAGATATATGCTTCCTATCTATCCTTTCCTATATATTTGCCTCGCCTTTTTTATTCAAAAATGGTTCAATAATAAATCAGCAATAATAAAATAAACTATGCACATTCCCTTCAACAAACCCTTTCTTACGGGCAATGAAACCGCCTATATTGAGCAAGCTGTGAGGTCTGGAAAGATTTCTGGCGATGGACTATTTACCAAGAAGTGTCACCATTTTTTTGAAGACAAATACGGCTTCAAAAAAGTGCTTCTTACCACCTCTTGTACTGATGCTTTGGAGATGGCTGCTATACTCTTGAATATCCAAGAGGGCGATGAGATTATTGCACCCGCATACAGTTTTGTTTCTACGGTCAATGCTTTTGTTTTGCGTGGTGCCAAGATAGTTTTTGCCGATAGCGAAGCCTCAAATCCGAACATAGATGCTACTAAAATCGAAGCTCTGATTACCTCGAAAACAAAGGCTATTGTCCCCATACATTATGCTGGTATGGCTTGCGATATGGACATGATTATGGACATCGCGAATAGACGTAATCTTTATGTGGTTGAGGATGCTGCGCAAGCTATTGACTCTTACTACAAGGACAAGCCATTAGGCTCTATTGGGCAGCTTGCCGCATTCTCTTTTCACGAAACCAAGAACATTATTTCTGGTGAAGGCGGCATGTTGGTCATTAATGATGAACAGTTCCTCCAACGTGCCGAAATCATTCGCGAGAAGGGCACCAACCGCTCTGCTTTTTTTCGGGGAGAAGTGGATAAATATAACTGGGTGGACATCGGTTCGTCGTTCCTTCCGTCGGATATTATCGCTGCCTTTTTGTATGCCCAGATAGAGAACATTGATGCCATACAAGCCAAAAGAAATACTAGCTGGCAAGCCTATTACGAGGGGCTTAAACCTTTGCAGGATGCAGGTAAAATCAAGTTGCCTTTTATCCCTAAATTCGCTACGAATAATGCCCATATATTTTATCTGGTTTGTAATACGGTGGAGGATAGGGTTGCCTTGATTGATCATCTGAAGAAGCAGGATATTTACGCCGTATTCCATTATCTTTCGCTTCATAAAAGCCCCTATTATAGGGAAAAGCACGATGGGAGGGACTTGCCAGAGTCGGATCATTATTCTGATTGTTTGATCCGGTTGCCGATGTATTTTGAATTAACAGAGGAGGAAATAAACGCCGTTATTAACGGTGTGAAATCCTTTTTTTAATCCCTCAAACAACTTTTATGAAATGACAAAGACTCGTTTAGAAGCCTTTAGCGACGGGGTATTCGCTATTGTCATCACGTTGCTAATCCTCAATATTCACATCCCCGAGGTGGATTATGCTCATCTCAAAACAGCCCTTATCGGCATCATCCCAAACCTCATTTCTTATGTGATGAGTTTTCTCGTAATTGGGCTCTATTGGGTGTCGCATCACCGATCATTTTTATTGGTTAAAAAAACCGACAGCATCTTTCTTTGGATGAACACCATCTTGCTTTTGTGCATCAGTTTTATGCCCTTCCCGACCTCGCTGCTGGGGCAATTTCCATTCACCAAAATTCCATTAATAATTTACGGAGCCAATTTGATTGCTGCCAATAGTATCGGATTTATCATGCTTATTTATTTGAAATACCATCCTGAATTGTGGGCGAATGAGATGACACATTTTAATATCAGGAAACAAATTCCGATTTATATAGGTGTCAATTTTTGTTATCTAATCGCCATTTTGCTTGCCGGAACTTGCCCAAAAATCAGTTACGGTATCTATATTTTTATCCTTCTGTTCCTCATCGTCGTTTATCAAAGCAAAAGTTTGATTAAGGAATAATTGAGAGGCACATCCTCATTTTATAATACCCATAAAGGCACTTTTTAAGAAGGATTTGGAAGGGGAGGTATTAAGTTACCGCTAATAAAGCCTCCTTTGGGAGCATCCCCAAATAACGATAGCCTTAAAACGCGATTTAAGGGCATTATTAGAGCGATAGATGTGTTTTGGCACTAAACTATGCCATTTTTTGATGAATCAGACAACGTAGTTCGGTTTTTACGTCTAAAAATGTTCACCGGAGCAACTCTTACAGTAACCGTTGCTAAGGTGATGGTAACCGTTGCAAAGGTGTTGATGACCGTTGTAAAGGTGGTGATGACCGTTGCAAAGGTGGTGGACACCGTTGCTATGTTTCCTAAACCGGAGCAACGGTGATGGTGACCGTTGCTAAGGTGATGCTGACCGTTGCTAAGGTGATGCTGACCGTTGCTAAGGTGATGCCGACCGTTGCCAAGGTGATGCTGACCGTTGCTAAGGCGATGCTGACCGTTGCTACGGGTACTTGAAATGGGTCATTGGGCAAAAGGCTGCTCACAGATTTATTTTACCCTGTTTAAAGTTTCGTCTTCCATTTATTTGATTCTTCCTTCCACTCCATTTTTCACTTTTCACTTTTCGTTTTTCACTATTCTTTTATTTTTTCTAATTTTGCAGCGTAAATAAAAACGTAAAATCATTAAGCAAATACGAACATGGCAACCGCAAATCCGATAGACTATCTTCCCATCATCATCCAATTCATCGTAGCCATCGGCTTCGTGATATTCGGCATGATCGGCTCTCATTTATTAGGACCGAAAAAACACTCCAAAGTAAAAGACGATTCCTTTGAATGCGGCATCGAGGCTCAAGGCAATGCACGGCTTCCGTTTAATGTAAAATATTTCCTTACGGCGATACTTTTTGTGCTGTTTGATGTGGAAGTTATTTTCATGTATCCATGGGCAGTTAACTTCAGAGATAATTTGGGCAATGGAACATGGTTTTGGGAAATGATTTTGTTTGTTGTTTTCTTGATGCTCGGATTTTTATACATCATCAAGAAAGGTGCCCTTGACTGGGATTAATTATTGATTAATAAAATTTAAAATTATGGCAGATATAATTGAAGCACCGGCAGGGTATAGCGGACATGGATTCTTCGCCACCAGCCTCGAAAAAGCAGTGGGTATGGCAAGGAAGAATTCCATCTGGCCCCTCCCATTTGCCACCTCTTGTTGTGGTATAGAATTTATGGCGACTGCGGCATCCCATTATGACTTGGGAAGGTTCGGTTCAGAGCGATTAAGTTTCTCTCCCCGTCAAGCCGATTTGCTGATGGTTATGGGAACCATCGCAAAGAAAATGGCTCCTGTATTAAAGCAAGTTTATGAACAAATGGCAGAGCCGAAATGGGTACTTTCTATGGGTGCATGCGCTTCCAGTGGCGGGATATTTGATACTTATAGCGTGTTGCAGGGGATAGATAAAATCATACCTGTTGATGTGTATGTACCAGGTTGCCCTCCACGCCCTGAACAAGTGCTGGATGGCATTATGAGGATACAAGAATTAGTGCAGAAAGAAGAGTTCGGAAGAAGAAAATCTCCTGAATATTTGAAGATGCTCGAAGGCTACGGAATTAAATAATTATGGCACTGACAACAGACAGAGTTACCGAGAAATTGAAGGAGAAATTCGGGGATGATATCATAGATATTACGTTGAATTACGACTTCATGACCTACACCTTGAAACGCGAACGAATCATCGAAGTCATTCGCTTTCTTTATGATGACGAAGAACTGAAATTCCAATTCCTAACAACGATGTGCGGTATGCACTTCCCCGATGCAAAAGAACAGTTGGGAATGGTTTATCAACTGCATAATATGTACGAAAATGTAAGGATTAGATTGAAGATTTTCTTCCCGATAGAAGATGCAAATGTTCCAACATTGACTGGCATTTTCTCAACAGCAAACTGGATGGAAAGAGAGACTTATGATTTCTTCGGAATCATCTTCACAGGTCATCCAAACATGAAAAGAATCCTTAACATTGATGACATGGATTACTTCCCTATGCGTAAAGAATATGCCATCGAAGATGCTACCAGGACGGATAAGGATGATACAATGTTCGGGCGGGAATGATTAAAGTGATTAATAGATAATTTATGGAAACGATATTAGATATTCCAATACACGAGAAAGAGTATTCCTATCTGAATTTAGGACCGACACATCCTGCAACGCATGGTATCTTTCAGAATGTTTTGAAGATGGATGGAGAACGGATTGTTGAATCAGAATCAACGATTGGATACATTCACAGGGCTTTTGAAAAGCTTGCTGAACGGAAACCTTTTTATCAGATTCCGCCTATCACTGATCGCATGAATTATTGCTCTTCTCCTATCAATAATATGGGTTGGCACATGACGGTTGAGAAGTTGATAGGAGCAGAGATTCCAAAGCGTGTTCAATACATGCGTATCATCATCATGGAACTGGCTCGAATTGCTGACCATCTTATTTGCAACAGCGTTATTGGTGTGGATAGTGGTGCGCTTACCGGATACTTTTATTTGTTTGAACAACGTGAAGCTATTTATGAAATCTATGAAGAGATTTGTGGTGCTCGCTTGACTACAAACATTGGCAGGATTGGTGGTTTCGAAAGAGATTTTAATGAAACTACTTGGAGGAAGATTGAAAACTTTGTGGATGTTTATTCAAAGGTTCTTGCCGAGTTTGAAACATTATTAAATCGTAATAGAATCTTCGTGGATCGTTGTGTAGGAGCAGGTCCTATCAATGCTGAACGGGCTTTGAACTATGGTTTTACAGGTCCCAACCTTCGTGCTGCCGGAGTTGATTATGATGTCCGCGTTGCCTATCCTTATTCCGGTTATGAGGACTTCGATTTCAATATTCCTGTAGGCACCAATGGAGATACTTATGATCGCTACATGGTGCGTAGTCAGGAGATGTGGGAAAGTTTAAAGATTATCAAACAAGCGTTACAGAAATGTGAAAGAACAGGACCATTCCACGCCGATATTCCAGACTTTTATCTGCCTCCAAAAGAAGAAGTTTATACCAGTATGGAGGCGTTGATTTATCACTTCAAGATTGTGATGGGCGAGACCGATAAACCCATCGGCGAGGTCTATCATTCCGTAGAAGGTGGTAATGGCGAACTCGGTTTTTACTTGGTTTGCGATGGTGGAAGGCAGCCTTATCGTTTACATTTCCGTCGCCCTTGTTTTATTTATTACCAGGCTTATGGTGAGATGATCAAGAATGGTTTTTTATCAGATGCCATACTTACTTTGAGTAGTATGAATGTGATTGCTGGTGAGCTGGACGCTTAAATCAATAGGAATTAAAAATTAGGAATTATGGAAACCAAATTTCAGTTTAGTGCGGAGGCAATTACTCTTGCAAATAAAATTATTAACCGTTATCCCGAAGGGAAATCAAAGTCCGCATTGTTGCCGTTATTGCATATTGCCCAGGGAGAGAATAAGGGATGGCTAAGCGTGGAGGCAATGGATTATGTTGCGGTATTCTTAAAGCTGCAGCCGATAGAAGTTTATGAAGTCGCCTCATTCTATACCATGTATAACCTTAAGCCGGTCGGGAAATACGTATTGGAAGTGTGCCGAACAGGTCCTTGTTGCCTGAATGGTGCTGAAGATGTGATTGATTATTTACAAAATAAATTAGGAATAAAAGTCGGGGAAACTACGCCTGATGGAAAATTCACAATCAAGACTGTCGAATGCCTTGCCTCATGTGGCACAGCCCCGATGATGCAGGTCGGGATGCATTATCATGAGAATTTAAGCAAGGAAAAGATTGACGGATTGCTGGAGGAATTCGGGAAATAAAACTTGGCAGATAATTAATTGTGAAACCAGACAGGGGATGAAACGAACCTTTCAGATTTCTATGGATTAAACAAATTTATCGGAACAATTTCCGGTTCTCGTAGGTAATGTACCCCCGTTTTCCGTCCATAGTCGTTACAAAGCAAAATTCGCCAGCGAAATATTCCATGGTTTCGTATTGGGGCTGAATGATGCAATCGAAAACATAGGTATCTTGGAATTGTTCCAAACATCCTACCAACCCATTGCAATAAGTATGGACGGCGGTGTATTTGGAAAAACGCCCGTCTTTTTGAAAACTAAGACTATCGTATTGAGGCTCGACGATATATTTGTTGTAATAGTCAAGAATGCCCCAGCAATACCCGATACGAACGGGGATAAAGTCGTATGTTCTTACAATCACCTCATCGTATTGGGCAGGTATGGTATCGTGTTTGCGAATCGTGTCATGAATATTCATGATGATTCCATATTGATGATTGCTTAGATAAGTGCCATAAGTGGGTTTGATGCCAAACAATTGAAAGAAGTGGGCATCTTCGGCACTATCGGTCAAAATCCACCCAGCTTTATGTTGAGAAATTGTTATTTTGCCGTCTTCATCAATTCCATAATCATCATAATCCCCATCATGATATTTACTCCCCCAAAGGTAGTGCCCTGAATAATAAAAAAGAGTATCAAATTCAAGAGGAACTATTATCTTTCCGCTGGTATTTATAAAACCGTACTTTTTGCTTTTGATAACGATGAAAATATTCTCGTCACGTTCATAGATGCTGTCGTAATTCTCGTTGTTTATACGATTCAGCAAAGTGTCCACCAAAAAATATTGATTGTTTTCATGAAATGGCAAAGCACCCTGTCCCGAAACAGAACAATGGACTGCGGCATATATCAAAACCAATAGGGCTTTTTTCATTTTTTTGAGAGCATGATTTTAAATTGCTCGGCAAATATATAAAATAACTTTACCAAAGCTTTGAACTTTGGTAAAATTTGAGTCCATTTGCCCCACTCCCCACGCCCCTTTCCACACTTCCCCGATCAATGAACAATGTTCGGAGCAAACCATCTTCCATAAATTTTAACTAAAAAACACCCAAATTTTAACTAAAAACCGTCGTGAATGCATTCCGTAGTAATGTGAATGCATTCTGTACTAACGTGAATGCATTCTGTACTAACGTGAATGCATTCCACACTGTGATGAATGCATTCCATACCATCCCAGGCGTCTTCCATACTAACGTGAACGCATTCCACACCATCCCCAATGCCCTCCATACCATCCTCGGCATCCTCCATACTGAAGTGAACGCTTTCCAAACCATCCTCAAACCATCCCACACCATGAATGGAAAAGGTAAATCGGCAAAACTAGTAGGCATGGATACCCACGCAAATTGGAATCTGTATATCCACAGCCTTAATGGGAATAAACTGATCAGCGTACTTTCGGTAGCCGTTCCGGTATCTTTATTCACTCCGGTAATAGAATAAAAGGGAATGGTAATAGTTCTCCCATTAATTTGCTATGTTTGCCGCCGAATAAAATATTAATAAATAGAAAAAGATTATGATAAGAAAAGCAAGTGTAACCTGGGAAGGGTCAGGGAAAGATGGAAAAGGAGCGGTATCTACCCAAAGTGGCGTACTTAAAGGAGAACAGTATGGTTTTTCATCCCGATTTGAAGAAGGGATAGGAACAAATCCGGAAGAACTTATAGCTGCCGCCCATGCCGGATGTTATAGTATGAAATTGAGCTTTGTTTTAAAGGCAAAGAACTACATTTCTGAACATATTGAAACTACTTGTTCGATAACTTTAGAGGATGGCAACATTACTTTATCGTTTCTCGAAGTATCGGCAAAGGTTCCTGGGATAACAGCAGAAGAATTTCAGGCATGCGCTATGGAAGCAAAGGAAAATTGTCCTGTTTCCAAAGCGTTGACAGCCCTAATCACGCTGAAAGCATCCCTTCTTTAGGAATCTCTGTAATGAAAAGGATTGCCGTCTATACTTCGGGTGGCGATGCTCCAGGAATGAATGCTGCTTTGCGTGCCGTAGTACGTTCCGGTATCTATTATGGGATGGAAGTAACAGGCATTCTGAATGGTTTAGAAGGAATGATAGATGGCGAATTCATAAATCTGGATGCCGCCTATGTCAGTAATATAATCCAACGAGGCGGCACCATTTTAAAGACCTCGCGAAGCCCCCGTTTCCTAACTAAATCAGGAATGGAAGCAGCCGCCACGCATTTGCAGAATCATTTAATAGATGGCATCATCGCTTTAGGAGGCGATGGTACTTTCCGCGCCGCAACCGCCTTTAAAGAATATTGTTCTTTACCCGTTATTGGCATTCCTTGTACCATAGATAATGATTTGGCAGGCACCGATTTCACCATCGGATATGACACCGCCATCAATACCGTCGTCGAGGCAGTAGATAAGATAAGAGATACGGCAGATGCACATAACAGATTGTTCTTTGTAGAGGTTATGGGGCGCGATTCAGGGAAAATAGCCTTAATAAGTAGCATCGCCTCGGGTGCTGAAGCTGTTTTAATCCCTGAATCTATCACCGATACCGAACATCTGTATCATATTCTGGAAAAAGGATGGAATCGGAAGAAATCTTCCTATATAATAATCGTTGCCGAAGGCGACGAAGCGGGTGGGGCAGTAGCTATCGCGAATAAAGTAAAAGAAAAATTCAGCCAATATGATACCCGCGTAACTATTTTAGGACATATTCAGCGTGGCGGTAACCCCAGTTGCATGGATAGAGTAATAGCAACCCGATTGGGAGTGGTGGCAGTAGAATCTTTGATAGGAAATCGGAGCCACGAGATGGTCGGCATCATAAATAATAAGGTAGTTTACACTCCCTTTAATAACGCAGTGAAAACGGGGCAGGAAATTGATGAATCGTTGTTAAAGCTGACGACTATTTTGTCCTCTTAATCACCATTAATATAGGGTAAATTAGTATCCTGTAATATTCATTGCCGGTTAAGGATAACGATATTATGTTTTCTGATTAGTAAATAAAGATTTCGAGTCCTCATAAAGAGATTGGGGTATGGAAATATCCGTATAGCGAGTAGTAAGGACGCTTTTTTGATTCAATTATGAATTAAAAGTGTAGGCTTAACAATAGCTTAACATTGAAATAATTTTATGATAATATAAGAGTTGTTTTTTTGCACCGTCGAAAAGACAATAAACATTCCGAAACTAATTTAATAAATAATCAAACAAAAAAGTAAAATGAAAAAAATCACAACAGTAGTAATGGCAGTAGCAATGTTCTGCCTCGTAAGCTTCAACAATGCACAGGCGCAGGATGTCGCAACAGAATTTAAACCCTCCGGCAAAGTTACCGGGCAGGTTTTTGCAGATTATCAGGTAAAAGTTCATGCAGATTCTGCATTAAGAGGAAGCACGCAGTATGCAAAGGTTCCTACACACTTTAATTCCTTTGAATTCAGAAGAATTTATTTAGGGTATGAATACAATTTTTCAGAACAATTCTCGGCAGTGGTAAATCTTGCACAAGAGGGAAGTAATTTCGATGCAAGTGGAAACCGTACTTTCTATCCTAAGCAAGCATTCGTCAAATGGAAGAACTTTGTCAAGAATCAAGACATCATCTTTGGGCAACAAAACACCAATACCTATGCTCTCCTATCAGAGGTGATCTATGGATATCGTTCTATCGAAAAAACAATTACAGATCAGCGTGGTTTGGCTAAATCAAGCGATTTCGGATTGGCTGTTCAAGGACGTTTTAATGATGCCGGAGATTATGGTTATAATATCTTGGTAGCTAATAACCCATCGCCAAGCTACGGACCTGAAACAGACGCCTATAAAAAGGCTTATCTGGACTTGTATGGTAAGTTTTTCAACAAGCATTTGGTAATTGATTTGTATGGAGATTATGAAAGGAATACGCAACCACATCCTTTGTTGAAAGACAAGAGTATGATGAAACTTTTTATTGCCTATACCTCTGATCCTATAACGATTTGTTTAGAACTATTTAATCAGAAAAATCAAAATTATACGGTCTATAAGTTAGCATCAGATACCGTACTTGCAGATTCTATGTTAACGAAAGGAAATGCAGTGCCAATGGGTTGGTCAGTATCTGTTCGTGCACCGATAGTTAAGGGTAAGTTGGGAGTATTTGCACGTTATGATTCTTATGACCCTGATTCAAAATACAGCACCGATAATAAGTATTATTCCACCTCTACCAACGGACATTTGAAAGAAACTTTCCTTACCGCAGGATTAGATTGGACTCCAACAAACAATGTTCATATCATGCCTAATATCTGGATGAATTCATACGATGATCACGCTAAAGGCGTAACAGGAAAAGTAAAAAGCGATAACGATCTTGATGTTCGTTTGACGATGTTCTGGAAATTCTAATCATAATCTTTGAATAATATTAAGGTAATATTAAAGGAAGTATTTTGCGGCATTAATAATAATAACAAATAAATAATTAAAATCATGAAGAAAATGAAAATCGGCATCCTTGCAGTAGTAGCATTGATTGCCATTGTAACAACGGCGTTCACCTTCCCGAATCTGTCAAAGAAAGAAGTTGTAAAGACGATGCCTGACGGTACTGAACTAATTGGTGCAGGAGCTACTTTCCCCTATCCTTTGTACTCAAAAATGTTTGATGAGTATAACAAGACCACGGGGGTAAAGGTAAATTATCAATCAATAGGTTCTGGAGGTGGCATTAAACAACTTACCTCTAAAACAGTTGACTTCGGAGCTTCTGATGCTTTTCTTAGCGAAGAACAATTAAAGGCTGCACCTGCTCCAATTGTACATGTTCCTACTTGCCTTGGTGCTGTTGTTTTGACTTACAATCTACCTAATAATCCTAAGTTGAAATTAACTCCAGATGTTATCGCTGACATCTTCTTAGGAAAGATTACCAAATGGAATGATGCGAAGGTTAAAGCAGCAAATCCAACCATTACATTGCCTGATTTAGCGGTGTTCATCGTACATCGTTCTGATGGTTCAGGAACGACCTTTTGTTTCACCGATTATCTCTGCAAAGTAAGCACTGAATGGAATACAAAAGTCGGTAAGAAAACTTCTGTTGACTGGCCCGCAGGTCTTGGTGCCAAAGGCAATGAAGGTGTTAGTGGTATGGTCAAACAAACTCCTGGTGCTGTAGGATATGTAGAGTTGATTTATGCCGTTCAAAACAAGATGCAGTATGGTTCAGTAAAGAATAAATCAGGTGCTTTTGTTGATGCGTCCATCAAGTCCGTTACCTCTGCTGCGAATGTTACCATCCCTGCTGATGCTCGTGTATCATTGACTAATACCGATGCTTCCGATGGATACCCTATCAGTAGTTTCACTTGGATTTTACTATACAAAGATCAGAATTACGATGGTCGTGCAATGGATAAAGCTAAGGCAGCAACCAAATTAGTATGGTGGATGATTCACGAAGGTCAGAAATTAGCTGAACCATTAAACTATGCTCCGCTTCCAGCCGCAGCACAGAAGGTTGCAGAAGCAAATCTTAAATCAATAAACTTCGGTGGTAAACCATTGTTATAATACAAAAGAATAAATTTATTATTGGTTAGTAAATTGTAGAAAATAGTTAGTAGTATGTAAAAGTACTACTAACTTTTCTACTTTAAAAAACTAATACAAATAACGATTAACGACAAAACAAAAATGACAACATTCCAAAACTTAACCTCTGCAAAACATATCAAAAGGCTCAAGCTCTCCGAAGCCCTTTTTACAAGAGGTTTGAAGTTATCTGCTATCACGATTGTAGTAATTATGATAGCCGTTTTTCTGACATTGGTTGTCTCCTCTTTACCTTCAATAAAATCATTAGGATTCAAATTCCTAACCACTAGCGAATGGGATCCTGTTACCAGTAAATTCGGGGCATTGCCCTTCTTATTCGGCACCTTAATCACATCGTTATTAGCCCTAATAATTTCTACTCCATTCTCCATCGCCTTCGGATTATTATTAGGCGAATATTACCCCAAAGGAATCTTCTCCCAGATCTTCAAAAACATCATCGAATTACTCGCCGGCATCCCCTCCGTCATCTATGGTTTCTGGGGATTATTCGTGCTCGTACCGATCATCAGAACTTATGAAATGAAGTTCGGAATCCTCCCGTATGGCGTAGGAATCTTCACTTCTTCATTAATATTAGCCCTCATGATTATGCCCTATTCCGCATCTTTAATCACGCAAGTAATCAGCATGACTCCTGCGAATTTAAAAGAAGCGGCATATTCATTAGGAGCAACAAGATTTGAAGTCATTAAAAAACTTATAATCCCCTATGTAAGCTCCGGAATATTCGCCGGAATGTTGCTCGCATTAGGTCGTGCATTGGGCGAAACAATGGCAGTAACGATGCTCATCGGCAACACGCATGACATTCCGAAAAGCCTTTTCGGACCTGGCAATACGATGGCATCCGTCATCGCCAATGAATTCACCGAAGCACCCGACAAAGTCTATGTTTCTGCATTGGTCGAAATGGGGGCATTGCTCTTCGTCGTTACTTTAATCATCAATATTCTCGGTAAACAAATCATTAAAAGATTCTGATGAAAGCGATAATTAATGAAAATTTTGGCTGCTTGCACCAAATAAGCGGAGGTATTTATTCCGTGAGCGGAGGTATTTATTCAATGAGCGGAGGTATTTATTCCGTGAGCGGAGGTATTTATTCCGTGAGCGGAGGTATTTATTCAATGAGCGGAGGTATTTATTCAATGAGCGGAGGTATTTATTCCGTGAGCGGAGGTATTTATTCAATAAGCGGAGGTATTTATTCCATGAGCGGAGGTATTTATTCCGTGAGCCGAGGTGATCAAAGATTTTTTATTCCCAAATTAGATTACAAAAATTGAAATGAAAGGGCAAGGAATTACATTCAGAAGAATCAAAGACGTTTTTGTCAAAGGGCTGATAATCCTGATGGCTGGCTGCTCTGTGGTGCCTTTGGTAGCGATACTTTATTATGTTTTCAAACAAGGAATCGAAGCTATCAACTGGGATTTTTTCACGCAACTTCCAAAGCCTGTCGGCGAAGTCGGCGGCGGTATTGCGAATGCTATTGTAGGAAGTTTGCTTATCATATTTTTCGCGGCAGCAATGGCAATTCCTTTTGGAATAAGTATCGGGGTATATTTAAGCGAACATGGTGAAACGAAGCTGGCATATTTCACCCGATTAGTGGTGGATGCCTTGCAGGGAATTCCTTCTATCGTGATAGGAATCGTCATCTATATTTGGGTGGTAAAACCGATGGGGCATTTTTCGGCATTCTCCGGAAGTATTGCTCTTGGTATCATGATGATTCCGATAATTGCACGCTCCACCGAAGAGACTTTGAAGCTGATTCCATTCTCTTTAAAAGAGGCTTCATTAGCTCTGGGAGTGCCTTATTACAAGACGATGATGAAGGTAATTATTCCTTCAGGATTGAGTGGAATTTTGTCCGGAATAATTTTGAGCATCGCTCGTATCACCGGCGAAACAGCACCACTTTTATTCACCGCCTTCGGCAATCCTTTTTTCAATTTCGACATCCAGCATCCGATTCATACCATGCTGACACCGATGTCCAGTATGCCCTTGATTATTTTTAATTACGCCACCAGCCCGTATGATGATTGGCACCGACTGGCATGGGGTACGGCGTTTTTGTTATTGGTATTCGTTTTGATGTTAAATATTATTACTAAAATTGCAACCAGAAAATGGAAAGTACAGTTCTAACGGCTTCAAAATTCGGTGCCTACTTCGGCAAGAATCATGTATTGAAGAATATCAATCTTGATATTTATAAGAATAAAATCACCGCCATCATGGGTCCTTCGGGATGTGGCAAAACTACCTTCATTCGCTGCATTAATCGCTTACACGAGTTGACTCCGGGAGCTACTGTCGAAGGAAATCTTTTCCTTCACGACGAAGATATTTATAAGATGTATCCAATCATTCTTCGCAAGAAAGCAGGTATGGTTTTTCAACGCCCGAATCCTTTTCCTTCGATGAGTATTTATGAAAATGTTATTGCAGGTTATACCTTGAATGGTATAAAATTAAAAAAGCAGGAAAAAGATGAATTAGTACAGGAATCATTGGAAGATGCGGCTCTTTGGAATGAGGTAAAAGATACCTTGCACAAGAAAGGAACCTTCCTTTCCGGCGGTCAGCAACAACGACTTTGTATTGCTCGAGCTATCGCTATGAAACCTGAGATACTTTTATTGGATGAAGCGACCTCTGCTTTGGATCCGATTTCTACTGCAAGTATTGAAGAATTATTGTTGGAATTAAAGAAGAATTATACCATCATAATCGTTACTCACAACATGCAACAAGCCGCCAGAGTGAGCGATAAGACGGCATTCTTCTATCTCGGCGAATTGATAGAATATGATGAAACAAAAAATATTTTCACCAACCCAAAGAATCCTAAGACCCAGAATTATATCACGGGAAGGTTCGGGTGATGGGGGAATTATAAATTATGAATTATAAATTATTAATGTAAAATGGCACATATAGATGATGAATTAGAAGGGCTTAAACGAGAGATGCTCGGCATGTGGACCTTGGTTCAATTGCAATTGAAGAAGGGTTTGGAATCGCTTACCAAATTAGATAAAGACTTAGCAAGAGAGGTTATTCTTTCAGAGAAAAGGGTCAATTCTTATGAGTTGAAATTGGACAGGGATTGTGAAAATATCTTTGCCTTGTTCAGCCCCGTAGCAGTTGATTTGCGGTATGTCTTGGCGGTCTTAAAGATCAATAACAACCTCGAACGAATAGGTGATATTGCAGAAGGTATCGCCCGCTTTGTGGTGGATGTAGATGATAATTCCTTTGACAACAATCTCCTTGACATCTCCGAACTTCTGCTGATGTATGAAGAATGTATTTCGATGATGGAATCGCTGAAAATTGCCTTTGAAACTGAAGACACCAAACTCGCCCGCAGCATCTTCAAACAAGATGAAATATTGGATGAAATAAACTTTAATGCCAATGAAATTATTGCCAATTATATTCGCAATAACATTGACAAAACCGAACAAGGATTATATGCTCTTTCCATCATCCGTAAGTTGGAGCGGGTAGGAGATCAATGCAAAAACATCGCAGAAGAAATCATCTTTTATGTGGAGGCAAAGGTCTTGAAACACAAGAAAGACTAAGCCTTAAAGCCAATTCAGAAAAGAATTTCATTTATTTTTTCCATTTGAAGTATTACTTCAAATAATTTTTCTATTTTTGCAGCCCCTGAAAAAGGAGATTGTCCGATGGTGTAATTGGCAACACGTCTGATTTTGGTTCAGAAGAGTCTAGGTTCGAGACCTAGTCGGACAACAAACTAAGTTTATAAAGTGTTGTATATCAAGTATATACAACACTTTGTTTTTTAGTAGGGACACCCAGGGGGACACTTATTTGGATTTTGCTAATTTATAAATACATACTATCAAAGTGCTTGAAAGCCTGATTCTACAAGGGTTTCAGAACACTTGATAATACATTTTAGTATCTTCAAAGGATTTATCGAAGGATAATAGAAGTTTAGAATTAGATAAGAATATAGTATGATCATAATAGATTAGAAAACTTATCAGGCATTGTTCTATCAGGAACAAAAGAATGTTCAAAGCCCAATGATAAAGGAAAGTGAATATGCAACAAGGGAACTTATTAGTGGATTTTTTGTGCCGGAATCAAAGAATTTCAAACATGAACCTTTATACTTTTAAACATATAAAACATGATCAGGATTCCCCAAATAAAAAGTAATACCAGCATCATCAAGCTCATAAAAGAAAAGCCATGAATACAAACATAGGAAACAAACATTCATAGGAAATAAACATTCATTAAAGAAAGACCCTTTTGAATGTTTTATTCAGGTTCTAATTCGATTCAAAAAACTTGATTCTTGGCTTTAATAATGACAAAAGATATTTCAGAAGGGGCGGTACTAAGAACTTGACGGGGGAGGATTCAAAAAGCCTTGCCAGTGCTCCAAATGGGGCTACTATACACCACGTTTACATGGAAGTTAAATTTTAAAAAGCGTAGTACCCCGTTTCGGGAATTTGCGTTTTCTTTTCAAAATAAGGGGGTGCATAATGCGGTAAGTAACCTCGTTATTAATCCAAATATCCGCTATGTTTTTAATCCCAATTTTTATTTGTAATTTTGCACAATGGAAACACAACAAATTCAAACTGACTTTTGTCAAAATGTCTGTAAAGGGTTCTTGCTATACTGCAATGACAATAGGATTAACATCACTCAACTTTTCTCTAACTCAAAGGGTAAACTTGCAAGACAAAATGTTTATGCAGTTGCAAGGGGTTCTAAAAAGTATCTTTCTACAATTGCTCTCTGTTACCTTGCAGAACTTCTAAAATTCAATACACCAACTATCTTTGAACAATATTATCTAAATTCTAAAGTAACTAATAGCTACTAAATAGGTTGCTTTAATGATCCTCCCCTGCCTTGCACTATTTTTTCATATTAAGTTTGTATCAACTGAAATATTTTTTAAATCAATTTGCAGTTTGAAGCCATGATTCATTACACACTACCTAAAGACGATCCTAATAACATTACATTCTATCACGACTTCTGTAAATTAATCTGTATCAACTTCAAATTATGGTGCAAAAATAACAATATTGCTTATACAACTTTTCTGTCAGAAAAAGGAAAATTAAACCGGAGAACTATTGACAATATAATACAAGGAAATAAGAACTATTTAACCCCTCATGCAATCAACTATTTATGCTGTAAATGTAATTTATCTCTTATTGATTTAGTTAATTATTCAAGGACTAATATTAGCACAACCTAAAACAATACTACCAAAAAAGGGGCTTTTGGATATACTTCCATCTTTGCATTCAAATTTTAAAAAGTTCAAAAAATCAATAGGGCGGCTTCGGCAAAAGTCATTTTTCCTATAAAACAAGGGGGCGGCTTTTATAGGGACAGTCCCACCTTTCATTCGGTATTGCAATCATATTTTTTATGCAATAGTATAATCATTTTTTATCTTATAATTCTAATTATCAATTCTTTAATATGTACTATATTAATATTAGGTACTTTTCAATCTGTCCATAACATACATCCCCGTTTTCTTTCTCTGCCTAACCCATATATTTTTCAAAACCATAAGCTAATATAGTCCCTCCCTTCCTTCATTAACTCTGAATATTTTGCATAGAATTGATTAACCCGTTTAATCCCTGATTCAGTTATTTGATAATAACCCTTAATTGGTAACTCCTCAACAAGTCCTAAATATTGCAAACTCTTTAATCGTTTGCGAACTGTGAAACTGCAAAACTTTGTCATTCTTTGTAACTCACCATTCTTAAACTTCCTGTCTTGTGGACAAAATAACAAGGTACTGATTTGGCGAGGATGCAAACAAATTGCATGAGTCGCTTTATTAAAAATATTTATCTCGAATAATTGCAATGTTTAATATAATAATTTCGGGGCAAAAGAAACATAATGGGATAACCCTATATTCAAATGATTTTTCAAAGTTACAAATTTTAAAGTATTAGATCAAAAAGAGAAAGAGGCTATTCAAAAATTTCGCTTTTCTATGAAATTGACGGGGGGCATGAAATCTACAACCGTACTACCTTTACATCGCTTTTATATAGGAAAAAAGTGACTATTTTGGCATTTTGTCCTTAATTTTTTTCTCCTCTTTCCAAGCCTTTTGACATCAGAAAATTTTCTTATTGCTTTTCTATATTCGTCATTGAAACCATTCCAAAAGGCATCGTAATGTTCGGTTGTTGAATATGTTCCACTATCATTTTTTAAGAACCCTTTATTGACAAGGTGTTTCACCGATACGTTAAATCTAATAGGATTAAATAAACTTGTATCCAAATCTCCACGTTTGAAATTGTTTAAGCCAAGGTAATCTATTAAAGATAGTGCTTCAAGATCAAGGTGGGTGTCACGTAAATCAAAACCTTTCTTTTTGAATTGTTGAATCAAGTATCCTCTCAAAATAAAAGGTGTTGAATCCTTAGAAATTGTCTGCACCTTGTTTTCATACATACTGTTAAACCTACTCGCCACTTTGAAATGGTACTGTTGATTTTTTTTACTTCTATTTATATCCATATCATTACTTTTTATCGTATTATACAAAGTTATAAAACTATACGGTAACGGGTATAAATCCCTGCCACTATTGAAATTAAATAATCCCCTTCTTTACTTTTCAAACAAACTTAAATATCTTTCAAAAATAAAAATCCGGTTGCGTTTAAATCCGGTTTTTTCCTTTAAAATTTTCAACCTTTCAAAGTCTTGAATCAGGCGGTGTGCTGTTGAATTATTAACATCCAAAACCTTGGCTACTTCTGCCGTATCTACTATTGGTTTAGTATATAAATAGTTCATTAATTTCATTGCTAAAGGAATCCTTTTCCCTAAAGTGATTATTTGCTTTTCCTCTATTTGCTTTCTTAGCTTGATAATAGCATTGAAGGTTTGAATTGAATTTTCTGCCGTTTCCAAAACACCAACTAAAAAGAAGTTAAGCCATTGCATCAAATTGTTTTTCGTTCTTGCTCCGGTTAGATTATCATAATAAAGACTTCGGTTTCTCTCGAAAAAATCAGAAAGGTATAGTGCAGGTCTATTTAGGATTTTATTGCTCACAAGGTATAATGTTATCAGCAACCTTCCTAATCTTCCATTTCCATCAAGGAATGGGTGAATGGTTTCAAACTGATAGTGAGCAATCCCAATTTGAATAAGAGGTGGAACTTGTAATTCCTCATTATTAAGAAACTTTTCAAGATCGCTCATCAATTCGGGCACTTCATCGTGATGTGGCGGAATATAAATTGCATCCTTTAATGAAGCTCCACCAATCCAGTTTTGAGAGTTACGAAATTCTCCAGGTAATTTATTTTTTCCTCTTACTCCTTGCAAAAGTTTTTTATGAGTTTGTTTTAATAATCGGTTGCTCAAAGGAAGTTTATCTAACTGCTTGATGGAATAATTCATGGCATCAATGTAATTATGAACTTCCTGCCAGTCATCCCTATTTTCAGGATTGATATACTCGGCATTTTGGATTGCATCCTCCATATTGGTTTGGGTTCCTTCAATCATGCTGCTTTTTGTGGCTTCTTTGATAATGTGCATTTTTATAAAGAAATCAACATCGGGGATTAATTGTGAAAAGGCATTGAGTTCACCCAATTTCCTATCTGCTTCACTAAGCAAATGATTTACTTTTTTATCACTCAATAACCAACTGTGGTTTATGGGTTCCGGTGAGAAACTAATGTACCCATATTGCTTCTTGAATGTACCTGATTTATAATCGTAAATATCCATATTCTATGATTTCAAGGCTGCAAATATAATAATTTATAATTGCAGCAAACCCGTTTTCTGCAAATAAGGAAATTTATAATTGCAGTTCATTCCATTGGTTTTATCATCAATAATAGTAATTCTAAACTTTATAATCCTCCCTCCATAACTAACCTTAGAAGGTTCGGTGTGCAAGGGTTTTGGATATGTCATTGGATGCCTTACTATTGTTCTTTTACTATTTTTATTAGCCATAGTGATTTTCTATCAATGCTTTAGCTTTTCTGGTGTTATACTTCGGGTAATTTTTGAATCATCCATTTTTCAAAATCTGCATCAGAAGCAATGAGTCCATATACAGAATAAGCCGTTTTTATTATGGATAGATAATCATAAATTCTATCACCTAACTTTCGATAAGCATCAATAAGAATAGCTTCTAAGGAGGAAGCTTTATTTTCTATATACACTGCAATTATTTTTTCTGCCTTATTTTGTATTATAAGTTCTTCTTCAAAAGTCCTTTGTGGTTTTATATACAATTTAGATAAAACAAATTTTTCAATTTCGTCAAAAGAAATTCCATACTGTTTAAGTTGCTTGTTTACTGAAAACAAGTTGCCTCACAATTTTTCTTCTGCCTTCTGGATTTGGGAAGTTAGTTTAACGTGAATTCGGGATTACTACTTATTAAAATCATATTTTTTTGCCATGACAGATGATAATTTATCAAGATTTGTATAGGCAGCTACGCCTGATAGAATATGGGTTAAAGCATTGATAGGATTTCTGTGCCTTGTGTGATCAATATCGCATAAAGTCATTAGACAAATACCTGTATAATTCCATATTAAATCATCGAGAATTCCAAATCGTAAATCTACACAACCATCATGACCGAAGCCCTGCTTTAAGATTGAATCTACCCCTCAAATTTATACCCGATACCTTTAACCGTCTTGATATATTTCTCGCCAATCTTTTCACGGAGTTTGCTGATGTGCACGTCAATCGTTCGGTGAATGACTGTGAAATCTTTATTCCAAATGGAGTTCAATATTTCATCACGAGAGAACACTCTGCCGGGCTTCGAGCAGAGGAGTTCAAGCAACTCAAATTCTTTTCTTGGAAGTTCTATCTTCTCATCTTTAATAATGATTAAAAACTTTTCTCTATCAATAGTTATGTCGCCAATAATGGTAATCGGAACGTGCGAATCAGGATCAATCCGTTTGAGAATTGCACGAAGGCGAGAGAGGTGAACTTCAGGTTTCAAGGGCTTTGTGATGTAATCATCACCACCTGCTTCGAAAGCTGCAATCTGCGTATAATTTTCGTTGCAATTCGTGAAAAAACAGACGATGGTATTTGATAATTCAGGGTTCTCACGGATATGACGACATACTTCTACTCCATCCATTTCGGGCATGTTGATGTCAAGAATTATCAGTTGCGGATTTTCTTTTCGGGCAGTAACCAACGCTTCCTTTCCACTCGCAGCAGTGTAAACCTGATACTTTTCCTTTTGGAGATGATGCCGGAGATCTTGTAAAAACTCATCATCATCATCAACAATCAGAACCTTTAAATTCTTATTGTTCAACATGGTTTATCTTTAATAATTTTTACTTCGATCATTATGAATTTGTCATCAGGTTGCAACATTACGACCGTCAAATTACGATACAATTACCAATATGTTAAGAATTAATAAAGTATGCTTTGCCCCGATATTAAAGGAATATAAAGCAAAAGAGCCGGGCTATAAACCCGACTCTCGATGCCTCAAAGAAAAAAAATCACAACGAATACCCATTCCGTAAGTATCCGCAGTGTATGATTAAACAATTGTTAACAGGTAATCCCGAATTCACGTTAAAAATAAATAAACAGATTAAGACGAAAACCTACCAAAGTATGTAAAGCAAATTGCTGTGCAAGCAATTCTAATGCATCACAACTATCTTAGAAAAAGCTTCAGTTGCTTGAAATTCATTCACAACTTTGCACCAATAAATTCCGTTTTCAAAAGAATCCGTGTAAAGGATATGCGGATTGCCTGTGATTTTTTCCTCTTTAAATAATCTTCCGCTTGCATCGAATATTTGCAGCGTTGATTTTTGCATTGGGAGTGAGGTAAACGTTATTGTTGCGTATGTACTAACAGGGCTTGGAAAAATGTTAAGCGCATTTTCGTTTCGATTGTTCTCCGGCATCCCTAAAAAAAGACAATCAGTAATTTTGTTTGAACACGCATCTCCGTTAAGGTATGACATAACTGTATT
>CAIMUP010000103.1 GCA_903844645.1 uncultured Bacteroidota bacterium | reverse complement strand
TTAAGGTTAAAGTGCAATGACTTCACCTTAATGGAATCTTCCTTAAGCATAAACCGTAGCACTTTATGCTTAATGATTATTCCATTAAGGGTAGGAATTATTCCAATAAGGGTCAGGAAAATTCCATTAAGGTTAAGGAATATTTCATTAAGGCTAAAGAAATATTCTTGATGCTTAGGGAAGGTTTCTCGTTGTAAATGGGAAAAATTGGGGCTTTTGGAGGCTCCAAAAGTAGCTTTTAAGATTTTTTAAGGGTTTTCAAAGCTCCTTTCAGGGTACTGAATTTTCCTTTTATGACATTCCCTTTTTGGGGAATGCAATAAAAGGAGAATGATTAGTATTAAAGATAATAAAATGTGCCTAAAACGGAGGCTCCTCCTCCATATCGTTCATCTTCGATTTCCTCGTGATACGGGATGGAGCGGCGACATTTTCATTCGGGATGATGGTATCATACGCCTCCTCGATGAATTCATGGGAATTAAGATTCTCGAACTTGGCGAGCCTGCCGATGAACTTCATTTGCACATTCTGGGTAGCCCCGTTTCTGTGCTTCGCAATATCTAATTCCGCCAAGCCGAGGGTAGAATTGCCCTGTTCATCCTTATCATGCCCATAATATTCGGGGCGATAAATAAACATAACCAAGTCGGCATCCTGCTCAATAGCCCCTGAATCCCGCAAATCGGAAAGTTGCGGTTTCTTTACGCCGCCGCGAGTTTCGACACTCCGGCTCAACTGGGATAAGGCGATAATCGGAATATCCAATTCCTTCGCAATGCTCTTCAAAGCCCGCGAAATAGTGGATATTTCCTGCTCCCGATTCCCACCCCTGACGCTCTCGCCGAGGGTCATCAGTTGGAGGTAATCAATGATGATTAATTCGATCTTTTTATTCGTCTTTAATCGCCTCGCCTTCGCCCTCAACTCGAAGATGGAAATAGCAGGCGTATCGTCAATATAAATCGGGGCATCTTCGATATTAATAATCTTACTGTTCAGATGATCCCATTCGGCAGAAGTGAGGTGTCCTTTCTTTAATTTATCCGAAGGGATTTCGGTCTCCCCTGCAATCAAACGATTAACCAATTGTATGCTCGACATTTCCAATGAAAAGAACGCCACGGGATGCTTAAAATCTACCGCAGCATTCCGAGCCATAGACATTACGAGTGCGGTCTTCCCCATCCCGGGTCTTGCCGCCACGATGATCAAATCCGACTTCTGCCAACCGCCTGTAACCCTATCCAAATCGGTAAATCCGGTACGCACACCCGTTACACCTTCTTCTTGTTGGGCAGCCTCTTCCATGCTCTTGATAGACTCACGGATGAGGTCGCTTATTTCCGAGAATTTCTTCTTGATATTCCCCTCGGCAATGTCAAATAAATTCCGTTCTGCGCTATCCAACAGATTAAATACATCTATGCTGTCGTCGAAGGCATCGCGAATGGTTTCTGATGAGATTCTGATCAGTTCCCGTTGAATATATTTCTGCAATACGATCCGCGCATGGAACTCAATATTCGCAGCCGAACCGACCCTGTTCGTCAGGCTCACGATGTACGAATCGCCACCCACTTCTTCCAGCTCTCCCTTGCGATGCAAATCGTTCCGCACCGTGAGAATATCAACCGGCTGCATGGTGTGATACAGGTGATGAATCGAGGTATAAATCTTCTGGTTCGCTTCCTTATAAAAGCACTCTGGTTTCAGAATATCCACCACCTCGGTAATGGCATTTTTCTCCAACATCAATGCCCCCAAAACGGCTTCTTCGAGGTCCATTGCCTGTGGCGGCAGTTTACCGAGATTGCTTGCCACATTAGCCGTTACGGCGGTCTTTTCGGCTGGGGTTGCCTTTGTATTCTTCTTAAAATTCCCTGCTTTTTCCATGGCGCAAACATAGGGAAATCTTGGGCAATGGTTGTTTACATTCTACGAAACTTATTCAGGGTTTATCAACAAGTAATTAACAAAAGCGGGGAGGAGGTGTTCATAACTTTGGGTGGAATGTCAGGGCAGGAATTCCTTCTCTGGTGATGTGCGTCTCGGCAAATTGCTTCAATTTTTCATGGCTAATTGCTTTAGTCAAAAAAAGGATTAAAAAATACTTTGCGAGTTCTATCATGTTATTAATTATTTAATTTATGTTGAATTTTAATTTACTTTAATTTCTCATTTTAAAGCCCCTATTGAATGGTATTTTCACCGATTTTTATTCTATATAGTAATGTATTGATAATCAAATAGGCACTGAGGCAGTTGTGCACTCAAAACACAAATCAATACAAATCTACTTTCAAAACCATTGTGAATTTTGGGTCAAATCCAAAACACAATTCGCCACATGAACCAGCGGTCAAATCCTATCACATGAAACATCATTGGAATTGACCTGCCACCACATCAACACCGCAGTCAAATCCAAGTCAATTCCAACAACCAAATCACTGCCCAATAAGTAGCACCAACTGCCAGTCAAATTCAAAACAATTGAAAGATTTTTGAAAATATATTTGGTAGTTTGTTACACATTGTGTAACTTTGCGCCCGTAAAACTAAAAAGTATATCACAATGAAAGATGAACATTTAAACATCCGAATGGATGCTAAAACAAAGAGAGCGATTGAGAAACTCGCAAAAAAAGCTATTCGTAAACCAAGCGAATGGGCACGGATGGAATTGGAAAAAATTGTTGCACAACAAACAAAAAAGAAATAATCATGGCAGCGGCACTACCAAAATTTACGTTTGACCAGTTCAAAGAACGGTTCCCGAACGAAGAAGCATGTTTGAACCACCTGTTCAAAATCAGATATTCAAACATCGCTGCCTGTCCTAATTGTGGGAAAGGATTTGACTATGTGCGAGTGGTCGGGAGGAGGTGTTGGCAATGTACCCAATGTTCACACCAACTCTATCCAACAGCGGGTACTATCTTTCATAAATCTACAACACCGATGGAAACATGGTTCCATGTGTTGTACATGTTTTGCATCACTCGGAACGGTGTTGCTGCAAAAGAGATTGAACGTTCTTTTAATGTGTGTTATCGCACCTCACTAAGGATGGCGCATCAATTCAAAGATTTGATGAATAGTGGTATCAATGAAAAAATGACTGGTCAAATCCAAATGGATGAAACTTTCATTGGTGGTTCTGATACCAACAGGCATCTAAATAGCAAGGCAAAAGGCAAAGAAAAAACTGCGGTGTTTGGTATGTTGTGCAATGATGGAACAGCGGTCAGTGATGTTGTACCCAATACCAAATCTAAAACACTACTCCCAATTATTCAAGCGAGTGTGGAGAGAAATTCAACCATAATCACTGATTCAAGCCAGTCATATTATTACGTTTGGAATAACTTCAAAAAACATGAAGTAGTGAATCACTTAAAATGTGAGTATGTCAATAAAAACGGTTACACTACAAACGGGATGGAAAATTATTTTATGCACCTCAAAAGAATGATTAAAGGCACACACATACAGGTATCGGAGAAACATCTTTCAAAATATTGTGCCGAACATTCCTTCAGATATACACACAGAAATTCACCCGACAAGATGTTTGACATTGCATTGAACAGGTTGATGAAATAATAGGTCAAATCCTTTCAAAAAATCAACAGGTGGTATGTTTGTTCATACCACCTTTTTTTGTGCCTTATATTGTCAAATCCAATGATGTTCTATTGAAGCGAAATTTTGATGTTTTGGTTGTTGGATTTGACCTATGAAATTCTGCGGTGTTTTTAATCAATTTTTGTGTGGCTGGTGTATTGGTTCATTAAACAACTTTAATCGCTTCACGGGTCAAATCCTGCGGTGTTTTGATAGATAGGTTTTGACCAGTCAAATCCACTTAGATTGTGCCAACTTAGTTTATAGTTTTAAGGTTTAAATATTGGTGAAAATTTGGGTGGTGTTTTGTAGGTGGAGTGTTTTGGATTTGACCTGCGGCTGGGTGTGTTTGTTGGTGGAGTTTTGGTTGCTGGAATTGACTTGGAATTGACCCAAGTTTTACCTGCTAAAACTCAAATTTTAATATTTATTTGTGTTTTGAGTGCACAACTGCCGGCACTGAACATTATTTTATGCCTTCCCTTTTTGGGGAATGCCCCACCGAACATTAAATCATACCTTCCCTTTTTGGGGAATGCCCCGCCGAACATTAAATCATACCTTCCCTTTTTGGGGAATGCCCCGCCGAAGATTAAATCATGCGTTCCCTTTTTGGAGAATGCACTGCCCAAGGAAATTTTATTCCTTGCGATTTTTGGAACACCTATATTTAAGGAGCTGCGGCGACTTTTCATCAGCATCATTGCTCCCCGATAACAACTATAGGGCGGATCAATTAGTAGAAAATAACCGGTATTGTTCCAAGCCGAGATACCTCATGCCGAATTTATTTTTATTCGGAGGGTATTGCATTTAATCAGAAATTAGTATTTTTGCATCCTACTAATTCTAAATAATATGAAGAAAATCGTACTTGCAATCGCGTTTTTTACCTCCCTTTCCCTGCATTCCAATGCCCAAATCGGGGTCTGGACTTGGATGAAAGGCGACAGTGTTGCCAATCAACAAGGCGTTTATGGAACACAAGGCATTTTCGCCCCGAATAACACGCCGCCAGCTATCTATGAGGGCTGCGAATGGACCGATAAACAGGGGAATTTCTGGCTCTTCGGAGGGCAGGACAGCACGACTTTTATTCGGTATAGCGACCTCTGGGAATTCAAGCCGAGCATCAATCAATGGGCATGGATTAAGGGTCCCGGTATCTCGAATCAATCAGGAATTTATGGAACGTATCAAGTGCCTTCTGCCGGGAATAATCCCGGAGCACGGAACTTCGGCTGGCCCTCGTGGGTAGATACCACTGGCGACCTGTGGTTATGTGCCGGTTATGGATACGATGTGAATGGCTCGAACAGCGAATTAAACGATATGTGGCGGTATCATATCGCTACCAACGAATGGACCTGGATGAAAGGTTCCAGCACGGTGAATCCTGCCGGCAGCTTCGGAACATTCCAAGTAGAAAACATTACAAATGAACCTCCTGCTCGTTGCGAATACAGCGTAGGGTGGAGAGATAACTTTAATAACCTTTGGATGTTCGGAGGCTTCGGTCCGAGTGGCGGATATAATGACATGTGGCGGTATAATATTCAAACCAATAACTGGACTTGGATGAAGGGAGCCAATTTCGTGAATCAGGCAGCTACTTATGGAACGATTAACGTGGAAGCCGCCACGAATACGCCTGGTAATAGATGGAGTTTTTCGCATTGGGTGGACCTTGCCGGCAACCTGTATTTATTTGGCGGAACCAATGGGCTGCAAATAGGAGCGGTTACTTACAATGATTTATGGAGGTTTAATGTTACCAACAACAACTGGACATGGATCAGCGGCACCAACCTCGATAATGATACCGGAGTGGTAGGTCCTATCTGTACTCCCTCCCCGAACTATTATCCCTCCTCCCGATTCGAGAATAGGGCTTGTTGGACACGCCCCGGCGATAACTTCGAGCTATTTGGCGGCAGCGGAACGGTGAATAACTACAACGATGTTTGGAATTATAATGTCGCTACCAACTCCTGGGCATGGATCAGCGGAAGTATCAATGCCAATCAAACGAGTGTATTTGGTACGAAGGGAGTCCCGAATCCGGCTAATCATCCCGGGTCTCGCGACGGCTCTTTAGGATGGACGGATAATCAGGGAAACTTATGGCTCTTCGGGGGCTTCCAAGCCAATGGGCAGATGTATAATGAGAATGGCAAGATGTTTAATGACCTATGGCGATGGACTCCTGATACCATTCCTCCAATCCCGAACTTCACCGTGAATCCCGATAGCGGTTGTGCGCCATTAACGGTAACCTTCTCTAATACCAGTGTCAATAGCACCACTTATTATTGGGACTTTGGCGATGGCAACAACAGCGTTTCCCCGAATCCTACCCATACCTACGTGAATCCCGGCACTTATACAGTGAAACTGATTGCCGCCAATAGTACGCCTTGTGCTTCTGGCATAGATTCTATCATTAAGATTAATATCATAACCGTGCTGCCAGCTCCTACGGGTACATTCATTGCAGATACTCTGAATGGCTGCGATAGTCTTACCGTTCATTTCACACAACAAACGGTGGGTGCGGTAAGTTACCTCTGGAAGTTCGGGGATGGTAGTACGAGCACCCTGCCTAATCCCACCCATACCTACCACAATACCGGAATCTATACAGATACGCTCATTGCTCGGGGCTTGTTATGTAACGACACCATCATTCGGGTGAATTATATTACGGTGATTGCTCCGCAAACGGTAACCAGTGCTTTTGTGGCAGATACCTTCTCCGGTTGTGTGCCGCTTACTGTAAATTTCACCAATAACAGCGTCAATGGCACTTCTTTTCTTTGGAATTTCGGGGATGGCAACACCAGTACCACTGCCAATCCTTCCAATATCTTCACCCATTCCGGCACTTACACTGTGAAATTAGTTTCTTATAATACCTCCGTTTGCGGTTTGGTCGCGGATAGCGTTACGCATATCGCTTACATCACCGTTTACCCTTATGCCCATGCCTCATTCACTGAAGACAGCATCAACGGTTGTGCCCCGATGCATGTTCACTTCACCAACACCAGCGATACCGCCACGAATTATCTTTGGAACTTCGGAGATGGCAACACCAGCACGGCAACCAATCCCAGTAACATCTACCACAACCACGGTACTTATACCGTTACTCTTATTGCATTCGGGGCGGGAGGATGCAACGATACCGCGACCTTCAGCAGCATCATTGTGGATACATTGCCCATCATATCCTCTGCCTTTGTTGCCGATACCTTCAGCGGATGCAATCCATTTACCGTGAACTTCACGAATAACAGCATCAATGGGCTGACGTATGTTTGGAGATTCGGCGATGGCGATACCAGCATCCAGCAAAATCCTACCCATATCTATCACGATTCCGGCTACTTCACCGTAACTTTGGTCGTGGTGAATAATTCGCCTTGCGGAAGGGTAGCGGATTCCATTACACATACCAGTTACATCCACGTGGAGAACCCGATTACGGTCAATGCCGACTTCACGGCTCAACCCATCATCGGGTGTGCCCCGCTGACCGTTACCTTCGCTAACAATAGCTCCAATGCGAATGCGTATTACTGGAACTTCGGTGACGGAAAACTTGACACTGCCAAGAATCCTACCCACACCTTTTATTATACCCACAACGGGAAGTTCAAAGTAACCCTCGTGGTTTCTCATTTCGGACAAAAATGTTACAATGCCCCTGATACCGCCACCTTAGACATCAACGTAGATACCTGCGAACTCTATATTCCTAATGTATTCTCGCCAAATGGCGATGGTAAGAACGACAATTTTTGGGTCATCGCCGAAGGATATACCTTATACCATTTAATCATTTTCGATCGCTGGGGGCTGAAGGTTTTCGAGAGCAACGACAAGACCAATCTTTGGAACGGATTAATAAATAATACCGGAGGCAAAGCCCCCGATGGTACATATTACTACATCTTCTCTGCTGCGGATATGAATGGCATTTTGTTTCAAGACCACGGCTACCTCACCTTAATCCGATAGCTCGCGGAATCTGCTTTAAGGCATTAAAAGAAACCCCTGATTTCAGGAAATAAAAAAGCGGTACACTGTGTACCGCTTTTTTGTTTATGCATGGAATGTGTGCTTTACTTTTGTATAACAAACTTCCCTCTTACGCTTACTTCCTCTCCATGGGAGAGGGTAGGGGTGAGGCAATAGAAATAAACCCCTGCGCTCCATTTCGAAACATTTATTTTAGTTTCAATCCCAATAAGCATTTCTTTATAAAGCTCTCGACCTAACAAATCTGTAATTTTAATAGTTGTGGTTATTTCATCTTTTGAGGACTTTGTCAAAATAATATTATCATTCGTATAGCTAATTTTAATGTCATTATTTTCAGGTTTGATATTCTCCAATCCAACATGAGAAGGGGAATAACAGGTATTTGAATCAATTGAAACACAAACATCATCAATATAATAATATGAATACCAAGCATTGGTATCAACCAAAATGAATGATGTCAAGGAATCTCTAAAAAAATTACCAATAATCAAATAATTATATGCAGAATCCGCAACAAACGAACCAGATATTTTTGTCCAATTTAGAGTATCTGATATTATTGAATCAGAAAAGACTGTAGTATATTATTTATTGGAACAGTATTAGAGCTTGTAAATGATACTGTTGATAATTTTAATCCAATGTTATTTATTGCTATCCCAAATCGAACAGAGTGCTTAAATGCCATAGAAACATAAAAAGAAGCAAAATAGGTTTGACCTACATTTAATGGTTGAGATAGTTGAATACCGATGTATTCTCTTAAATTAGAAACTGGTGTGTAATAACATATTAATCCAGCGTATCCATTTCCGAAGTGGGCATATTGAAAGCCTGCGTAATTTGAAGGAATATTTTCAAATCCTGTATCACATGAATTAAAATAATCTGGAGTGTGACCATAAGAACTCCAACCTATTGCATAGTCAATTTCTCCACCTCCATTTGGGCATTGAAGCGTATCCTCAAAACTTGGGTTTGGTACAAGATTCTGCCCTAAGGAAAACTGGCAGAAGAAAAGGCAAAGAATAAGTAGTTTTTTTTTCATTCTTTTAATTTTATAAAATATGGTATGGTTTTGTTATTTCTCGACAATTATTTTACCCCTCCATGTTTCTTTTTCCCCTCTCACCTCATAAAAGTAAACCCCTTCACTCCATTTGGAGATAGCTATGCGGGTATCAATACCAGTAAGCGTTTCTTTATAAACCTCCCTCCCAAAAACATCTGTAATGCCTATTTCAAAATTTGTATTTCCTAATTGTGGAATGTGGAAAGTTATGTCATTATTGGTAGGATTAGGATAAACACTCAATTCTCTTTCTTTTTCCAACTCACTTATACCAGTAGCAGTATCAGGCGTAATTTTAACAACCCAATAATCCCAACTACCATGATTGCCAGGTACGTCTCCATTAAATGATGATACTGTAATCCCTGCAAAGGCATAACCACCATCTGGGCTTCTTACAATTGATTCACCCAAGTCAGCAGAGTTCCCACCATAGCATTTTTCCCAAAGTAAAGAGCCCGAAGAACTTAATTTAATCATCCAACAATCATTATTTGCCGAATGATTCCCCGTAACTTGCCCATCATTTGAAAAAGCATAACCCACTACAATATAGGTACTGTCAGGGTTTTGAATGATGGAGTTCGCTTGGTCTTCGTCAGAGCCGCCATAACATTGGCTCCACTCCAATGCTCCTGTACTGTCAAGTTTTAGCACCCAATAGTCATGATAACCATGAAAATTATAAGCATAACCGCCAGGAGCGAAAGCAGTTCCTGCAATGGCGAAGCCTCCATCCAAAGTTTGAATGACAGCATTAGGAACACCATAAGAACCGTAACACTTGGACCATAGAACAGAACCTGTATCATTTAATTTTGCTATCCAAATTGCCAAGTCTCCAGGAATATTATCTGTTACTTCACCGTTAAATGAATAGGTGGAGCCTACAAAAACATAATTACTGTCTATTGTTTGAATGATGCAATTTGCAGCATCACCACTATCCCCGCCGTAACATTTCGACCATTGTACAGCACCAGTATCATTTATTTTTACTATCCAGGCATCTGTGTTTCCAATAATTGAATCATAATGATTGTGAATATCTCCATCCCAAGAATATGTCCATCCTCCAAAAACATATCCGCCATCATAGGTTTGGGCTATTGAGTAAACGTCATCGCGAGCTGTCCCGCCATAACTTTTTTGCCATAGTAAATTACCACTGTTGCTAATTTTAAGTACCCAACCATCACCATTATTAGGATTAGAAACACCAGCTACAACATAATTGGTATCCGTTGTTTGTATTATCGAATAGGGTCCACCACTAAAACAATTGTCCCATTGAATATGACCGGATGAATCAATTTTAACTATCCATGTGGGTCCACCAAGTGGATATGTTACATTACCATCATTGGAAGTTGTAGAGCCAGCAAGAATAAAACCATGATCGTAAGTATTTATAATTGATTTTAATTCATCGTCATTGGAACCACCGTAGCATTTTTTCCATTGTATTGGAGGTTGAGAAAAACAGAGAAAAGAAAAAAATGAATAGTAAATACTAATTAGAATTATTAGTTTTCTCATATTAGTTTTTTTATCTCACACATTACCCCTTCCCGCTGGTCGGGATGTTCGTTATTTACATGTCGTATTCGCTGGTCGAGATGTTCCATCTCGTCCCCCGAGCCGTGGATTTTTAATCCACCAGTAACATGATTCATTTGCATCATCAATAAAAATTTAGAACTGCAAAAATAAACAAAAAAAACATATTCCAAACATTCCCACAAAAAAATCCCCACCCCCCCCCGCACCCAGTTTCCACCTGGAACACCTATGACCCGAAAGGAAGTTGGACAGGATCGCCTTTCGGGTGTTTTGGACATTAAAAATGTGTTTTGAGATTTCTTTTTTTTCGATGGGATTCGACATTCCAAGAGCGGCGTAAAAATTACCAAGATTCTCCTAATCATTGCCAATATTCTCCTGAACACTGCCAATATTCTCCTGAACATTGCCAACATTCTCTTAAACATTGCCAACATTCTCTTAAACATTGCCAACATTCTCCTAAACATTGCCAATATTCTTCTAATCACTGCCAGTATTCTCCTAAACATTGCCAACATTCTCCTAAACATTGCCAACATTCTCCTAAACATTGCCAACATTCTCTTAAACATTGCCAACATTCTCCTAAACATTGCCAACATTCTCCTAAACATTGCCAACATTCTCCTAAACATTGCCAATTTTCAGGGGCGGGCGAGCATACGACATTATCGCCTGCAAGTAATTGAATTCAATATAGTTATTGCCCGAACTTTTTGCGCCGAAAACTGTTTTGATAGCGTACTTGAGTTTTTAAAGGGGTCAAAATGAGAGTCAAAAAAGTGTTCTGGAACAAGGTACTTACCACGGAATGGGCAAAATGGG
>CAIMUP010000102.1 GCA_903844645.1 uncultured Bacteroidota bacterium | reverse complement strand
GGATTACTTTTTGTATCCAATGGATTACTTTTTGTATCCAATGGATTACTTTTTGTATCCAATGGATTACTTTTTGTATCCAATGGATTACTTTTTGTATCCAATGGATTACTTTTTGTATCTAATGGATTACTTTTTGTATCCAAAGGATTACTTTTTGTATCCAATGGATTACTTTTTATGCCACGAGGATCACTTTTTATGCCACGAGGATTACTTTTTCTATCCCAAGGAAGTTATTTTAAGCCCTCACTAAGGGGAATCGAGTTTTAATGCCCCGAAAGAATGCCCTGAACCAAGGATTCTTGATTCATTCCATTAAAATTACCACTCGACATGAGGAGGAGGTTGCTGTTTTCCCAATTTTTATGGCGCAGATACGCCTCCAGCAAGTCCGAATCGGTGAAAACACGGATAGAATCGCCGCCAAATGCTTCCATCACCTCCTCCACCGAGATAGGATCGAGCTTTTTATGGGCAATAGTCTGCGGATTATAATACACAATCGCTTCATCGGCATCCTTCATCGCCCCAAAATAGCCCCGAAGGAAGATTTTATTCAGCGAACTGAACGTATGCAGTTCCATACAAGCAATTAATTGGCGATGCGGAAACTGATTATGCACCGCAGCCGTCGTAGCCTGAAGCTTAGAAGGCGAATGGGCAAAGTCTTTGTACACGGCAGTATGAGAATTGCTGCCGAGGAGTTGCAATCGCTTCGCGGCACCGTTGAATAAGGCTATGGAATGGTAGAAATCGTGGTTATTTACACCTATAATATTGCAGATGATACGTGCACCCTCCAGGTTCGACAGGTTATGCTCGCCAAAGACTTTGAGCGGAATCTTTTCATCCTCATAATGGATAAAAGTAATGCCATTTTCGATGGAATAATCAGGCAATTGGTAGGGATGGAGGTGAAGTTTGTGGGCGAATTGATGCGCTATCTTGCGGACTTCCTCATCTTTTTCATTAAATACGAGTGGACTGCCGGCATCCATATTCTCTACGAATATTTTGAACTGTTCCAAGTAATTTTCAAAGGTCGGGAAGACATTTATATGATCCCACGCGATGCCGGAAAGAAGCGCAATATTGGCATTATACAGGTGAAACTTCGGTCTTCTATCTATCGGCGAAGCGAGGTATTCATCGCCTTCGATAATCATATAGGGGGCATCCTCCGTGAGGCGTACCATCGTCTCGAAACCATCTAACTGTGCGCCTACCATGTAATCAAAGTCCATTTGTTGATGCTGCAAAACGTGCATCACCATTGCGGTAATCGTAGTCTTACCGTGGCTCCCCCCAATGACGATGCGCGTCTTGTTTTTACTATGCTGATACAGGTATTCGGGATAGGAATAAACCTCGATACCGAGCTCCAAAGCCTTGATCAGTTCAGGGTTGTCGGCACGGGCATGCATTCCGAGGATGACGGCATCGAGGTCCTCCGAAATACGGTTAGCATCCCAGCCTTCGGCATCAGGGAGGAGTCCTTTTTGGAGAAGCCTTCCTCTGCTGGGTTCAAAGAATTCATCGTCAGACCCTGTTACGATGATGCCCATGTCATGCAGGGCGATGGCGAGGTTGTGCATCGCGCTGCCCCCTATTGCTATTAAATGTATCTTCATAAGTCTGCAAAATAAACAAACAGATGGAAGATTAAAATGGCTGTTCGCTGTCGTCTCTTGCCTGTTCGCTGCCATTTCTTGCCTGTTCGCTGTCATCTCTTGCCTGTTCGCTGTCATTTCTTGCCTGTTCGCTGTCATCTCTTGCCTGTTCGCTGTCGTCTCTTGCCTGTTCGCTGTCGTCTCTTGCCTGTTCGCTGTCATCTCTTGCCTGTTCGCTGTCGTCTGTCGTAATGTGGCTGTTGACAGGCATTAGGTATTAGGTGCTTTTGAAGGGGAATTTTGGCATTGTTGATAACTTTTTTCTATTTTTTTTTTTTTTCAAAAAATGTTTTGTAATTTTGCAACTCAAACAATGCCGAATGTATCTTAAAAAACTATTTGTAACCTTTAGTCTGCTCTTTTCAGCATTCATTTTTCATTCAGAAGCGCAGCCTATTGGGCAATGGACGTGGATGAATGGCAGCAATCTCCCGAATCAGCCAGCGGTCTTCGGAACGCAGGGAATATTTGCGCCAACCAATACGCCACCTGCCTTGTATGAGGCTTGCGAATGGACAGATTTGAATGGGAACTTCTGGCTCTTTGGCGGTGGCGATCTTAACGGCACAACGCTCAACAGCGACCTATGGGAATTTAATCCTGTAACTAATGAATGGGCTTGGATGAAAGGTCCCGGCATCACCAATCAGAATGGCGTGTATGGAACTATCAATGTCGCAGCTCCGACCAATAATCCCGGTGCCCGCCAAGCCAATCCTACCTGGGTGGATAATGCCGGTGATCTATGGCTCTTCGGCGGCAAAGGATTTGATTTTTCGGGAGCCTATAGTACCCTTAGCGACCTGTGGAAATACAATATTGCCAGTAACGAATGGACTTGGGTTAATGGACCGAATACGGTGAATGGAACAGGGAGTTTTGGAACTATTTTGGTGCCTTCGCCCACCAATATTCCTCCAAGTAGATTTGAAACCAATGCTTCTTGGACAGGTAATGCTAATACCTTATGGTTGTTTGGCGGAGCAGGATCATCGGGTAGTTATTCTGACCTTTGGAAATATGACATCGGCACCAATGAATGGACTTGGATGAAAGGTCCGAGCACAGTCAATCAGCCCGGAGTGTATGGAACTATCGGTATTCCGAATCCGGCAAATACACCCAGTTCTCGGTATATCTATTCAAAATGGAAAGACAGCAATGGCAACTTTTGGATGTTCGGAGGCTTGGTAGGGAATTGGTTTATTAATGATTTATGGATGTTTAATCCCATTACCAATGACTGGACTTGGGTGAGCGGACCAAATACAACAGCTAATACAGGGCAATTCGGAACGCATTGTATTCCTTCAACAGGAAACCTTCCCAGTTGTCGTACAGAAGGCAGAGCTTGTTGGACATTGGGCTGTGATAACTTTAGGACTTTCGGAGGCATAGGAACTGCTTTTTATAATGATATGTGGAACTATCATGTTGCTACTAATGAATGGACTTGGGTGAGCGGTAATTCAGCATCAAGCTTTGGAACAATAACCGTTTCGAGTGCTACGAATATGCCTCCGAATTGCAATGGTTCTTTGGGATGGACTGATAATTCCGGGAACCATTGGTTGTTTGGTGGTTATGGTAATATGATGTGGCGATACGTACCCGATTCTACTTGTCCCGCTATCAATAATCCATTGTTTGCCACCTTCACCAACACCCCCGATACCGGATGTGCCAGTTCGTTGTTCTCCTTCACTAATACCAGTGTCGGCGGTACTTCCTTTCACTGGGATTTTGGAGATGGAAATACCTCTGCCCTTTCCAATCCTACTCATAGTTTTCTCACCGCAGGGCTTGATACCGTAACACTTGTCGTTACTTGGAATAATGCCTGTGGGCATGGAACAGATTCGGTGAAACATACAGTCCTCGTTTTGGCATCTGACGTGGTGAATTTAGGGAATGATACTTCACTCTGCTTGGGACAAAGCCTTACACTAAATGCAGGGAACCCAGGGGCTGTTTATCTTTGGTCCACTACCGAAACTACACAAACTATTTCAGTCAATACAACGGGTAGTTATTGGGTGATTGTAGGTACAGGTGCTTGTGCCGATACAGATACAGTCCTCGTTACTTTTATTCAACCCATAGCAGTGGCTTTAGGTAATGATACCAACCTTTGCCAAGGACAAATTATTACCTTGAATGCAGGCAATGCCGGAGCTACTTACTTGTGGTCAACTGGAGCGATTACGCAAACAATTTCTGTTGCAACAGCAGGCACTTATTGGGTAAAAGTATCAGCCGGAAGTTGTATAGGAGTGGATACTATCACTGTTTCATTTACATCCTTACCTGTTATTAATCTCGGTCCCGATCAAAGCCTCTGCGCTGGACAATCCATTACCTTGAATGCAGGGAATCCAGGAGATACTTATCTATGGTCTAATGGGATGATGACCCAATCAATAACAGTCGCCATCAATGGCAGCTATTGGGTTGTCGTAACCAATGGCATTTGCATCGGAAAAGATACCATCAATGTTTCATTTAATGCCGCCCCGACCGTTAATCTTGGTGCTGATAAAATCATTTGCCAAGGTCAAACAGATACCTTAGATGCCGGTAATCCAGGGCTTTCATTCTTTTGGAATACATCCGAAACATCACAAAAAATTATTGTTTCTTCAACAGGAATCTATTGGGTAGGAGTAAGTTTAGGAGGATGCATTTCTTACGATACCATTTCGTTAATTGTTGAAAAAGTCCCTCCGATCCCTATCCGAAAAGACACCTTCATTTGCCCTGGAACAGAAATGGAATTAACCGCACTTAAAGGTTATAAAACCTATTCCTGGCTGCCGGGAGGTGAGGGTTCTTATTCAATAATCGTGGACAAACCAGGCTCTTACATCCTCAATGTTACTGATACAAATGACTGTCCTGCCGAAGGCTCGGTGCTTATTCGTGAATATTGTTTACCTGTTTTAAACATCCCAAATTCATTCACCCCAAATGGGAATCAAATGAACGATTTTTTTCTCGCCATTAGCGATGGTGCGTTAGATTTCCACATGTATATTTTCAACCGCTGGGGAGAATTGGTTTTTGAATCCACCGATATTTCCAAAGGATGGGACGGCAAGCATAATGGCAATAATGCCCCCGAAGGTGTCTATATTTATCGGATAGATTACTCCATGTACGAATACCTCGAATTGATAAAACATTCCAAATTCGGCAATGTCAATTTGATACGGTAACATTTGGCATTATTCTCAAGAAACCTCTTTAATGGTTTCAATTATAGTTTCCACGGCTTACATCGTGCCTTTCACGCTTTCAATTGTGCCTTTCACGCTTTCAATTGCGCCTTCCACGCTTTCAATTGTGCCTTTCACGCTTTCAATTGTGCCTTTCACGCTTTCAATTGTGGTTTCCACGCTTTCAATTGTGCCTTTCACGCTTTCAATTGCGGTTTCCACGCTTTCAATTGTGCCTTTCACGCTTTCAATTGTGGTTTCCAGAGTATGCTTTGTGCCTTTCACCCTTTCAATTGTAGTTTCCAGAGTATGCTTTGTGCCTTTCACGGATTGCTTTGTGGAATTACAGCAATTCATATCTATTCTCCCAAATTTTGCCAATTCCCTTTCTGACAAATTTTCCATCCATTCCTCTCCCCTTTCTGACAAAATTTCATAAAAAGCCATTGGCACAATCATTGAAAGGGGGACGAGGAAATTAATAATAAATAAAAAATTAAACTATGAGAAAAGTAATCGGAATTGATTTAGGAACAACTAACTCTTGCGTATCTGTGATGGAGGGCAATGAGCCAGTGGTCATCCCAAATAGCGAAGGAAAACGAACGACACCTTCGATTGTAGCATTTATTGAAAATGGAGAACGCAAGGTCGGCGACCCTGCCAAGCGTCAAGCCATTACCAACCCAAGGAACACTGTTTATTCTATCAAACGGTTCATGGGCGAGACCTTCGACGAGGTTTCTAAAGAGATAAAAAGGGTGCCGTTTAATGTGGTGCGTGGCGACAACAACACGCCAAGGGTGCGGATTGTGGAACGTATGTACACGCCACAAGAAATCTCTGCAATGGTGTTGCAGAAGATGAAAAAGACTGCTGAGGATTATCTTGGCGGAGAGGTTACGGAAGCTGTAATTACGGTGCCTGCTTACTTCAATGACTCGCAACGTCAGGCTACCAAAGAGGCTGGCGAAATTGCTGGTCTGAAAGTTTTGCGTATCATCAATGAACCTACTGCTGCGGCTTTGGCGTATGGTTTGGATAAGAAACATAAGGATGAAAAGATTGCGGTGTTCGACCTGGGTGGTGGTACTTTCGATATTTCTATCCTTGAATTGGGTGATGGAGTTTTCGAAGTGAAGTCCACCAATGGCGATACCCACCTTGGCGGTGATGATTTCGATCAGGTAATTATTGATTGGCTGACAGAAGAATTCAAGAAGGATGAAGGCATTGATTTGAAGAAAGATCCGATGGCTACCCAACGCTTGAAAGAGGCTGCCGAAAAGGCGAAGATTGAATTATCGAGTTCTTCAACAACCGAAATCAATCTTCCATACATCATGCCTGTTGATGGTATTCCAAAGCACTTGGTGAAGTCTTTATCAAGGGCTAAGTTTGAGCAACTGGCAGATAAATTAATTCAAGCAACTCTTGAGCCATGCAAGAAGGCTTTGAAGGATGCAAATTTGACGGTTGATAAGATTGATGAAGTGATTCTCGTAGGTGGTTCGACACGTATGCCAGCTATTCAGGAATTGGTTGAGAAGTTCTTCGGCAAGGCACCTCACAAGGGCGTGAATCCTGATGAAGTCGTTGCTATCGGTGCAGCCATTCAGGGCGCAGTTTTGACTGGCGAAGTGAAGGATGTTTTGTTGCTGGATGTTACTCCGCTGTCTTTGGGAATCGAAACTATGGGTGGCGTTTTCACGAAATTAATCGAATCAAATACCACGATTCCTACCAAGAAAAGCGAGGTGTTTAGTACGGCTTCTGATAACCAACCTTCTGTAGAAATTCACATTCTGCAAGGCGAACGTCCAATTGCTTCCGGTAATAGAACCATCGGCAGATTTCACTTGGATGGAATTCCTCCTGCACGTCGTGGGATGCCTCAAATCGAAGTGATATTTGACATTGATGCGAATGGAATTTTGAATGTTACGGCGAAAGATAAAGCAACGGGTAAGTCTCAAAACATTAGGATTGAAGCCTCTTCCGGTTTATCGGATGCTGAAATTAAAAAGATGAAAGAAGAAGCAGAAGCGAATGCCGAAGGCGATAAAAAAGCGAAAGAAGAAGCGGAGAAATTAAACGCTGCCGACTCCCAAATCTTTAATTCCGAGAAACAATTAAGCGAGTATGGCGATAAGATTTCGCATGATAAACGGGAGGCAATTCAGTTAGCATTAAATAATTTGAAGGATGTACATTCTCACAAAGATTTGGATGCAATAGACAAGTGTCTTGAAGCATTAACTCAAGCCTGGAATGCCGCTTCTGAAGAGATGTACAAAGCTACCCAGTCGCAAGAAGCCCCTCCTGCCGATGGTCATGCAAATTCTGATGGACATGCGAATGGACAGAAGAAAGATGGTGAAGTAACCGACGTTGACTTCGAGGAAGTCAAGGATGAAAAGAAGGACGAAAAGAAATAAGAGTAAATGTTAGTGTAGAGTAGTTTTTAATGTTTGAAGCCTCGGGAAGCAATTCTCGGGGCTTTTTTTTGGGATTCAAAAAAGAGTGCCGCGATTCAGAAATCAAATTAAAAGAAAAGAAATTACCCAGATTGCAAGATTAAATCGTATTCTCGAAAAGAATCCTACGTTTGCAGCCATGAAAAACACGAAAAATAGTTTGCTGACTGATTCTCTAAAGTGGAGGGTTGCTCTTTTGTCAATGGCTAAGACCCTCGACCTATGCAATCAATAAGCACTTCCTTAATCCCGATTAATCGGGAGGCATCCCCCGCCGCAGTTTCCCGATTAATTTCGGGGGGAAGGAGCGGTTTTACATTTGAAAACGGGTTTTTTGAAGATGAAAATGGGTTTTCTTTATCGAAAAATGGTTACGGTTTTGGAAACCGTAGTTACGGAATTGGAAACTGTAGTTACGGTTTTGGAAACTGTAGTTACGGTTTTGGAAACTGTAGTTACGGAATTGAAAACGTAGTTATGGTTTTGGAAACCGTAGTTATGGTTTGGAAGAAAAGAGTTACGGGCAATCTGTCCATAGTTACGGACGGGCAAATCGGAGTTCCGTTTTTCTTCCCCGAGACTATTTTTGGGAAGGGAAATTCTATTAATAATGAAATCGAAGTCCCTGAAATGGGAAACATAAAACATATTTAATTAAACAATTAGTTCTTAGTAATACGTCAACCGGACTACTTCAGCCAGATGCTTCGCAAAGCGCACCACTTGGCGGCTGTAGCCATATTCATTGTCATACCAAATGTAGAGAACGATACTTTTTTTATCGCGAGAAACAATCGTCGCAGGGCTATCCACAATGCAAGCACAAGGGTTGCCCACCAAGTCTGACGACACCAATTCATTGGAATAAGAATATTGAATCTGCTCCACCAAATCGCCAATCAAAGCGGCATCTTTGAGGATTTGATTCACCTCCTCCTTCGTTACCTCACGGTCAATCGTAAGATTCAAAATGGCGAGAGAAACATCAGGCGTCGGCACCCGAACGGCATTGCCTGTGAGCTTACCCGTAAAGTTCGGTAAGACCTTCGACACGGCTTTATCTGCACCGGTTTCGGTAATCACCATGTTTAATGCCGCAGCCCTTCCGCGGCGATATTTCTTGTGGTAATTATCGAGCAGGTTTTGGTCATTCGTGTATGCGTGAATGGTTTCCAAATGACCTTTCGTAACATTTAATTTTTCATCAATCACCGCCAAAATCGGGACGATGGCATTCGTAGTACATGAAGCGGCAGAGAAGATTGTTTCGTCATGATTAAAGTTGGTATGATTCACTCCATGCACGATATTTGGGATGTCCCCCTTGCCCGGAGCCGTCAATAAAACCTTGCTGATACCTTTCGATTTAAGATGTTTCGATAACCCCTCCCTATCGCGAGAGATGCCCGTGTTATCAATAAGCAACGCATCCTGGATTTCGTATTTTGTGTAATCAATTTCGTCAGGATTCTTGGCGGCAATCATGTGAATCGTATGCCCATTCACGATGATGGCTTTATTTTTTAAATCCTCAATCACATTGCCCGGAAACGGACCGTGAACGGAATCATTCCGCAATAAATCTGCCCGTTTGGTAATGCTTTCATCGCTGTTATCACGCGTTACGATGGCTTTTAATCGTAGCTGTTCTCCTTTCCCTGCCTGGGATACGAGTTCTCGAGCTACCAATCTTCCAATCCTCCCGAAACCGTAGAGAACTACATCCTTCGGAATTAAAACCCGTTTATCCTGACCTATGTATGCCTTTAATTTGTCATGGACAAATTCGGAAACGGTGGCGAAATTTCCTTTCTCTTTGAGGTATTCAGCCCCCAACCTTCCAATATCTATGCGGGCAGGCGCAATATCCAATTCATAGATTTCTTTTGCCAGCAACAACGTGTCTTGTACCTGTATCGGTTCGTTGATAATGTCTTTGGCATACAGGTGCAGCTTGAGGATTTCGGTAGCACTGCGATCCACCATTTGGTTTCGGAAGATGATCAGTTCAACCGATTTGTCAAACCACAGATTCCCGATAACATGGATGAGTTCTATGGCAGATTTCTCGTGGCATATCCATTCTTTCAATTCGATTTCATACTTACTTTTTGCTTCTATCATTTTATTTATTATTTAATTCCAATATATTCAAACAACCCCAAAAACAAAAGACGCAATGTGCTTGCGTCTTAGTGTTTAATTCAACATTTCACGACTTTTTAAGCCGCGCAAAATTAATTATTCTTAGGAATTATCCAAGATATGCTTTCAGGAGGTTACTTCTTGACTTATGTCTCAACCTTCTAATCGCCTTTTCCTTTATTTGTCGCACCCTTTCCCTTGTTAAATCGAACTTGTCAGCGATTTCTTCTAAAGTCCAGTTGCAAGGCATGCCTAAACCATAGAATAATCGAACGATCTCTCCTTCTTTATCCGTTAACGTACTCAAAGAACGATCAATTTCTTGTTGAAGCGATTCTGTCATTAACAGATTATCGGTTCGCGGTGTATCATAGCTTTCCAAAACATCGGACAAACTATTTTCCTCTCCCAAAACAAAAGGAGCATCCATAGAAACAGACTTGCCGGACACTCTGATAGTGTCAAAAACTTTATCAACAGAAAGATCCAATAAAGAACTAATCTCTTCTGGAGTTGGTTCGCGCTCAAACTCTTGCTCTAATTGAGAAAAAGCTTTGTTAACTTTATTGATATTTCCTACTTGATTCAATGGTAATCGGATGATGCGGCTTTGCTCTGCCAGAGCCTGAAGTATTGCTTGACGAATCCACCAGACAGCATAAGAAATAAATTTAAAGCCGCGTGATTCATCGAATCGTTGAGCTGCTTTTATCAAGCCAATATTCCCTTCATTAATCAAATCAGGAAGACTCAAACCCTGATTTTGGTATTGCTTTGCAACGGACACCACAAAACGAAGATTTGCACGAACAAGTTTGTCTAATGCCTCTTGATTGCCTTCGCGAATCTTCTTGGTTAGCTTCACCTCTTCATCGGCATTGATCAATTCTTCTTTACCAATCTCTTGAAGGTACTTATCGAGCGCGAAGCTATCCCGATTCGTAATTGTCTTTTGAATTTTTAGCTGTCTCATATACTTTTAATTTTATTGTAAAGTTACAAAGAAAAACCAACCCTTCTCACCAAATCTTTAAAAAGTGCAATATATTGTTCTTAAAGTCCAAATCCATAGTATGCCCTCATGCCATTAGGATAAACTCCTTCGATAAGTACGCCACCCGTTTTATTTTCTAAAGTATTCACCAAATCATCGGGAGTATGTATCTCCTTTTTATCAATATTAGTGATGATAAAACCCTCGCGGATACCGGCATTCCTTAACTTCCCACCATGAAGTTTAAGTATCTTGACACCTCCGTTTATTCCCAATTTATTTTGTTCCTCTTGGGTAACAATTGCAAACTCGCTATCCATAAATGTTACAGGGGAATTCTTTTCTACTTTCACTAATTCGGTATTGTTATTTTTATTCTTCAGAACCATCGTTAAATTCTTTTCGGATTCTCCTCGAAGCACCGTAACAGAAGCCTTATCACCAGGGCGAAAGCGACCTATTTGCTCTTGCAGTTCGGAAGTGGAGTTAACATTCACTTCACCGACCTTAATAATAATATCACCGTCCTTGATTCCGGCTTCTTGCGCCGATCCTCCCTCTGTTAATCCGACTACATAAACTCCTTTTAATTGTTTGATGCCTTTTTCTTCTGCGAGTTTAGAATCAATATCGCGAATACTAACCCCGATAAAAGCTCTTTGCACCGTGCCGTACTCTAATAAATCGCCAATAACTTTCTTCACGATATTAACAGGAATAGCAAAAGAGTAACCGGCGTAAGACCCCGTATTAGAGGCTATTGCGGAGTTTATTCCGATCAATTCGCCATTGGTATTTACCAATGCTCCTCCACTATTTCCAGGGTTGACGGCGGCATCGGTTTGTATGAAAGATTCTATCTTGGTATTGCCTTTTAAAATATCAATATTGCGGGCTTTGGCACTGATAATTCCGGCGGTAACGGTAGATGTAAGGTTGAATGGATTACCTACTGCCAGCACCCATTGACCTACTTTCGCATCATCGGAATTACCATAGACGATAAAGGGAAGATTCTTTTCATCAATCTTTAATAAAGCCAAATCGGTCGTCGGATCGCGACCGATTACTTTGGCTGTATATTCTCTTTTATCATTCAATACGATGGTTACTTTTTCTGCATTTTCTATTACGTGATTATTGGTGGCGATATATCCGTCATCGGTGATGATAACACCGGAACCACTGGCTTCAACGGGCTGTTGTTGCATTTGATATTGGGGGTTTCCGAACAAGCCGCCCCATGGATCATTCAATTGGAAAGGGTTGCCAAACTGTTTCTGTTCGTAAGATGTTTTTACATGCACAACTGCATGCACAGTAAGCTCTGCGGCATGGGTAAAATCATTAACCATTTCAGGAGGGTTTGGTGAATAATTGGCAAGGTACGGATGTGCGCCATTTCCATAATTTACGTACACCGGATTCTTGTCTGTTAGTTTAAAGATCTTTGCTCCGGCAAAACCTGCAACGCCTGCTATGAGGACGATTGCGACATACTTTTTAATTTCTTTCAACATAGTTTTAATAATATTATTTGTTAGACAAAATTGTTTTAGGATAGTTTATTTCTACAAATTTTATGCCACTGAATGGCGACTGATTTCATTAAATTATCGGTTTAAAAATTGTCATATTTTGAGGAACTAATTCTGACATTTTTTCATTGCATTCTGATACTTATTATTATAAACGGATACCTGCTGATGATATTGCAAATACCGTGTTAAGGGGGCGTTAATTCTTGGAATGATTTTTTATTCACAAATTTTATTCTGCAAATATGATTCCACTTTTATCTCAAACATTAATAGTGTATCTTTGCGGCGCATTAACGCAGTGCCGGTTTGCGGCATCAGAACCTTTTTAGAAATACAGTTAATTAAATAAATAAAAAAATGAAAGAAGAAAAGAAATTGTCGAAAGACAAAGCGGCTGAAAAGCTGCACAAAGCCCCATTCCTGACGGAGATGGCGGGTGGTAAAAATTCCTCAATTGAAAAATTGAGAAGGGAACTGAATGAAAACGGTTCTAAGAAGCAAATCAAGCTCGTGGAGGCGATTGTCGAGGAGATGAATCGTAAAAAAAACAGGAAAATGCCACCTGATTTGGCAGAGAAAATGTGGGAGAAAATGATTGAAGAAAGAAGAAATTCTATTGTGCCGGAAGGTACCGAAAAAATCATTTATGTCTCCTCCGAAAAAAAAGAGAAAAAGGTTGGACAAAAAGATCCATAAAAAGGGTAAAAACGCGACTATCTTGGTATTGACCGCCATTACTCCTACGGCGATTCATCAAATAGAGGGCACTCTGCAATTGAAGGGCAAAAAAGCGACGCAAGTAACTCGGATGGAACTGATTTTGACGGGTGTTACGGGCAACGCTAATGTGTCCATTACCACTGCCAAAATCACTGCCGGCACAGCCCTGAAAGATGCTTACAAAAACTCCAGCGCAGGCGGCAGAAAAACGGCACGAAGAAACGTGGTGAATTATTTCACTGACAATTACCTTGCGCCCTTTCAGGCAGCCGCGAATTTGGCTCCGGACAATGCGGTCGTAATTTTAGAATCGGGACATTTTATCGTCAAAACCGTGTCGCCTCGCCAGAAGCAAGTTTTGAAATTAAAAAACAGTACCATTTCAGGAAAAATTTTGATTGTAGGACCTAATGGCGGGTCAAGTACGGCAAGCAATTGGTGGATGACATTAGACAACGGCACAACGGCTGTTCGGTTAGATCCTACGATAGCATCCAAAACCTCCAAGACTGGCTTGGCAGTAAGGTCGAGAGTCGGCATTGCCCATCAATTAATCACCAGAAAAGGACCGCAAGGCATCAGTGAATTTACCTTTATTAATGTTACCTAAAACGATGCGATTAACTTTACCAAAGTACAGTGCTTTGGTAAAGTTTTTCTGCTTATTAAATATGGAGTTTAGTGCAATAAGTTTACTGCTGCTACTATTTAATAACTTATTAAGAGCATTTAATAACTTATTAAGAGCATTTGTAAACTTATTAAGAGCATTTGTAAACTTATTAAGACCATTTGTAAACTTATTAAGACCATTTGCAAACTTATTAAGACCATTTGCAAACTTATTAAGACCATTCGCAAACTTATTAAGACCATTTAGATACAAAATAAGACTAAAAAGTTACTAAATCCTCCTATGCAAGTTTTGCTTATACAGTTCAGCACTTTAGCTATATCGAAGAACCTCAAAACAGGGCAAAACGGGGGTTTTTCACCGAATAAAATGAAACAAACGGGCTTTAAAACAAGCTCCGCCACGCGGGATAAAACAGCCGCTACCATCATTAATAATATATCATAAAAAAAATGACCACAGAAGAAGAAGAAGTCATCGCGACTCACGATATTTTTTGGCAGGGATTGGCGAATCGCGATCTCGAAAAACGGTTTTCGGTATGCGCCGATGATGTAACATTTTTCGGAACCGGACATCACGAACACGCTGTCGGAAAAGAGCAATACCGAGAGATGAATGAGATAGGGAAATTGCAGTATCCAGCCCCGTTTGAGATACATATCGAATGGATAAAAGTGCGGGTCATCCGCCATGTCGCCTGTGTCGAATGCGATACCATTTGGATCAAAGATAAAAAAGGAAAACCAGAGAAAGATTTCTTGCGATTGACCACGATTCTAAAAAAAAAAACCACAAATGGGAGGTGATTCATGTGCATGGTTCAGAACCCGATTACCGCTTGCAAGTAGGCGAGTACGCTACCAACGAACTAATCTTTGAACGCAATAGAGACCTCGAAAAACAAGTGTTCGACCGAACGAAAGAGCTGCATGAAGAGAAACAAAAATCGGATACTTTGTTGCTTAATATCCTTCCAGAAAAAGTTGCCGAAGAACTGAAATTAAAAGGCACGGCAGATGCTAAATTATATTCTCATGTAACGGTTCTTTTCACCGATTTTAAGGACTTCACCGTGATGTGCGAACACCTTACACCGCATGAAATAGTAAGTGAATTGCATGAATGTTTCAAAGCCTTTGATAACATTATGGAGAAGAATAATATTGAAAAAATCAAGACCATTGGCGATGGCTATCTCGCCGTTTCGGGCTTGCCATTACCGAATCCTGATCACGCCAAACAGGCTGTACATGCGGCTTTGGAGATACGCGACTACATCAGGCAACGACGGGCTTTGCATGGCGATAAATGCTTCGACATTCGCATCGGAGTTCATTCAGGAGAAGTGGTTGCAGGCATAGTTGGCATTAAAAAGTTCGCTTATGACATCTGGGGTGATACAGTCAACACGGCATCGCGCATGGAACAGAATTGTGAGGTCGGGAAAGTGAACATTTCAGAGACTACTTTTGCCTTGATTAAGGACCATTTCGATTGTCAATATCGCGGAGAAATAGATGCGAAACACAAAGGCAAACTGAACATGTACTTTGCCGAAAATAAGGGTTGATTACGACGAATGTATTCTCCTCACCAAAGCCTTGATTGCCGAAGAACCCGATAAAGACCTTTGGTTTCGGCGTTTGGGGTACTTTTATTTGGTTATTGTTCGGGAGTTCTTTCCTTTCTGATAAATCAAATCATAACTATAATATCATTTATTTTCGTTTGTGTAGTTTTGCCACATGAGATTTATTGATTTATTCGCGGCTTGGAGGTATAATATCGAAACAAGGAACATATAAAAAAGAAACTACATGCTACCCATAAGCGAAGAAAAGATAACCAGGATTGAAGACTTTATCCATCAAATGACTGATGAACAAGTAACTGAATGGTACAAGGAATTCAAGAAAAGACAATATAATCTTTCCCATTATTTTCAATTTTCGATTGATATATTTCCCGATCCCAAGGCTAAAGATATTGCTAAAAGAGAATTTATTTTTCTCATCAAATGTTTCGAATCCTATAAAGTAACGATCCCTTTGATATTAGGAAAGGAACTCAAATTTTGGGGAATAGAATGGCAAAAAGTTACTGATAGAATTACTACCGAAGAGAACTATGCTTATAAATTATTCCAGGTAGGTGATGATATTAGTCAGTTGCCTCTGACTAAACATTTAGTTCATAAATATATCCTGGATAAGGAGATGAGTAAGCTTTTTCCAAACGATTTTTTGGGAGCCTATGTGTCTGTCCTCATGCTGTATGTTTGGGGAATATCAAGAAAGATGGAGAAGTTAGTTGGTAATAGTATTACCGAAGAAGTGGATGATTTCCCTTTAATCAGTAAAGAAACCATACGCAAGGTTGTGGATAATTATAACCTGATAAAAGAAGAGGATTTACCCGATTATCTTTCAAAATTAACTGATCGTCGTTCAGACCTTTCTTCCTATTGCCCAGAACTTAAGACCCCAAATTTGAGCAATCCTTATATTTCCATGTACTTCTTTTTATACACCATTATTTATAATAGTTACGAAATGCAATATGGCAAACTTCCTTTGATGTTGAGTGATATTGTCAATGAAGTAATCAAGAAATCTCTGCATGAAGGGATTCGTGATCTTAGAAATAAAACGAATGATAAAATTGTTGCTCAATTAAGAAAGAACTCCAAACAAATCCATCTTATGGACTTCATTTATAAGCATGTCAAGGAACAGGAATTCACCATTTTCAAAGGCGATGACATGGCACAAATTCAGATGGGGATGTATGGTATTGCAGATGTTTTGGAACATACCGCAAGGAAAAAATTCAAATCATTTGCATGTATCGAAAACCCCTATCACGTTCTTATTAATCAAGAGACTATAGACTTTGTAAATAACACTTTGGAATTTATGAATGAAAAAGAAAAGTTGACTTACTTCGATAAGGTATTCGAGCCTCAAAAACCCATCCTTGTTTATTCCAGCACCTTCGGTCATCCCAATTCCGACAAAGATATTCTAACAATAGTTCTTACAAATCTAACAGCATTTTTCCTTCATTGTTTCGAACATCAAATGAGTCCTCGATCAGAAATTAGTCCCGAAATCGTCACGAATTACATTCAGGAATGGATGGATGTAATGACTGACTATACCGGAACAGGCGATAAAACCGACCTTCACGAAGTAATCATAGATAAATTAAAACAACCGGCACTGGTAGCACAACTCAATGAAATCATAGACGGCACAGTAGAAATGTACAATATAACCGATGAAACAACAATCTCCAGAAGTAAATTTTTCCTAATGATGATCCTCGACATCATCAACAATCAGCCAGCCATAATTCAAAAGAAAGATATTAACTAAACAATACACTAAAACATGAGCAAAAAAGATTATTTCCAAATAGAACCAATTGATGAAGAAGTTGTAACTTTTGCCGACGATTTTTATTTCAAACTCACCGATACACAAGTAAAAGCAAAAATGGATGCCTTGAGAAAGAGACAAGAATTTGTCTATAGAGGAATCCTTCATTTTGGCGCAAACGTGAGACCTGAATGTCGGGAGTTTATCTATCGAATAGGGCTGATGATTGATTATTGCTACAACAAATTTTATTTCCCGATTCCAATAATTACTCATAAGCGATTTATTGATTTAGCAAAACTTATGAAGGAAGAAGGTCTTGAGCAAATAAAAGCAGGCAATGAAATTCACGATACGAATCAGGAACTCGATGCTCTTAATCAAGAACACCTGGTAGATGCAATTGCTGAAAAATTGGGTTATTATGAACACGCCCTCGAATGTATTACTTACGAAGAAAATCTTGAAGTAGGATATGTAATGATTACTTTTATAACCTTATACAGCGATGAAGTGCTCATAAGAAAAGGCAAATGAATTGAAATATCCTTCATGCAAAAATCTTGAATCTGATTATACCAAAATTCCTGTCATGAGTGATTCGGAATTCCTTTTCTTTCAGATATATCAAATCAGAACAATAATCTCATTTGATTTTGTTTGTGTAGTTTTGGCAACCCAAATAAAAAACATGGCAGAGGCTAAAGCACGGATAAAGATTAATAAACTTCTTGAGGAATCGGGATGGAGATTCTTTGAAGAGGGTGGTAAACCTGCTAATATTGAATTGGAACCAAAGGTTAAGATTATACAAACTCAACTTGATTGATTTGGAGAAGATTTTGAAATGACAAAGAATGGTTTTATTGATTATCTTTTGCTTGATGATAAAGGGTTTCCATTCATTGTATTAGAAGCTAAGAAAGAAGAAATAAATCCTTTGGCTGCTAAGGAACAGGCAAGGAAATATGCTCAATCACAGAATTGTCGTTTCATAATATTAACTAATGGGAACCTTCATTTTTTATGGGACTTAGAGAGAGGTAATCCAAACATTATTTCAACTTTTCCACGACCTGAAACTATTATGGGTTTTTCTGCATTTAAGCCGAATCCTGAATCACTTATTAATGAAACTGTTGATTTGGATTATATCGTAAAGACTCAAAAATATGATTATGAAAGCGACCCAAGATATAAGGATGAAGGGCTACGACCAGCATTTATTGAAGAAAACAAACTTCGCTTTTTAAGAAAATATCAGGTAAGGGCAATTCAAAGAATTCAGGAAGAAGTAAAGGAAGGTAAGGATCGGTTTCTTTTTGAAATGGCTACTGGTACTGGAAAAACATTGACTGCTGCTGCTGTTATCAAATTGTTTTTAAAGACAGGAAATGCAAAGCGTGTTTTGTTTTTGGTTGACAGGTTGGAATTGGAAGACCAAGCGGATAGGGCATTCAGAGAATATTTGAAAACAGATTATAAATGCAGTATCTATAAGGAGAATCGTAATGATTGGCGAATGGCTGATATTGTTGTTACTACTGTTCAATCTCTTTTATTTAAAAACAAATTCAAACGGATATTTAATCCTACTGACTTTGACCTTGTAATTTCTGACGAAGCGCACCGCAGTATTGGAGGAAACAGCAGGGCTGTTTTTGAATATTTCGTTGGATATAAATTAGGGCTTACTGCTACGCCTAAAGATTATTTAAAGAAAATAGATGCTGGTGCTTTAAGTGAAAAAGATCCAAGGGAATTGGAAAGAAGAATGTTGCTGGATACCTATACTACATTTGGTTGTGCTGATGGCAAACCAACTTTTCAATATGGTCTTATTAAGGGAGTTGAAGATGGTTATTTAGTTAATCCTTGTGTTGTGGATGCACGAACTGAAATTACAACTGAACTTCTTAATGAGGAGGGTTATACGGTACAAATAATTGATGAAGATGGAGAAGAAAGTTCCTCGACATTTTCGCAAAGAGATTTTGAGAAAAAACTTTTTTCTGAAAATACCAATCGAATATTCTGCAAGACCTTTATTGATAATGCTTATGTTGATCCAATATCAGGTGAAATAGGCAAGACTATTGTTTTTTGTGTTAGTCAGAATCATGCTGCGAAAATCACTCAAATACTTAATGAATTTGCAGACATAAAGTTCCCTGGAAAATATCAATCAGACTTTGCAATGCAAGTTACTTCATGGATTCCTGATGCTCAACAATTAACGATTAATTTTACCAATAATCGTTTGGGAGGGAAAGGCAATTTCTTTGACTTATATCAGACAAGTAAAACAAGGGTTTGTGTTACTGTCGGGATGATGACTACTGGTTATGATTGCCCAGACTTATTGAATGTTTGTTTGATGCGACCTATCTTTTCACCAACTGACTTTATACAGATAAAAGGAAGGGGAACAAGGAAATGTAATTTTGCTAATAAGGAAGTTTTAAAAGATAAATCTTTAATTGAAAATATTGAACCTGAAAAACTCCAGAAATCAAGATTTAAGATTTTTGACTTCTTTGCTAATTGCGAATTCTTTGAATACAAATTCAATTATGATGAAGTAATTAAATTGCCAGCAAAAGGAACAAGTACAACAGGACCTGGTGGAGACGGTTATCCTACCAGTGGTGATTATGATAATACTGACCCAGACCCATTGAAATCCATGACAGTTAATGAAATTGGTGCAGAAGGGATGAAGATAGACAGAATGTATTTTGATAAATTTGAAGATAAGGTTAAGGAAGATGCTACTATAATGGAGATGGTGGCTAAAAAGGATTTTGATGCAATTGAAAAATACATAATGGATAATATTTTTGAAAAGCCTGAAGAATACTATAACCTTAACAAATTGAGAAATGCAATGAAAGTTGATAGGAGATTGCCATTGCGGGAAATCATTGAGAAGATATTCGGGTTCATTACTTATTTCAAAACCAAGGATGAATTGTTGGATGAAGAATTTGATAAATTTGACAGTCGTTATTTACCATCAGAAGAATATTTTTCTTACGCAAAGGATTATTTTAAAAGCTATATAACTGATACCGAGTTCAGAGATATTATTGATAATAAAAAATATGCATTAT
>CAIMUP010000101.1 GCA_903844645.1 uncultured Bacteroidota bacterium | reverse complement strand
TTTTATTTGATATGCTCAAAACTTTTGAGTGATTAGCCAAAACTTTTGAGTAATTACTCAAAACCTCTGAGTGATTAGCCAAAACTTTTGAGTAATTACTCAAAACCTTTGAGTGATTACTCAAAACCTTTGAGTGATTAGCCAAAACCTTTGAGTGAGCACTCAAAACATCCAAAAATCCCCGAGGTTTTAAGTATAAACTACTCCTATAGTATATAGGGGCATCGAAATTAGGGTGGATAAAAGGGGTAATTCGATTCTCTTCTATGAGATAAAATACGAGGGACGAAGGACAGTCGTTTCGCTAAAACGATTTAATAATATCCACGAATTCCCGCGATTTCAACGAAGCTCCGCCGACCAATCCGCCATCCACATCGGGATTCGAGAACAATTCTTTGGCATTCTTGGAAGTACAACTTCCGCCATATAAAATAGAAATCGAGTCGGCGATGGAGGAATTATATTTTTCCTGGATAGCATTCCGAATAAAACGATGAATTTCCTGCGCCTGATCGGGAGTCGCCGTTTGCCCCGTCCCGATAGCCCACACCGGTTCGTAGGCGATGATCACTTTGCCGATTTCATCCCTATTTAATGCAAACAAAGCCTCCTCCAACTGGGTCTGAATTATTTGAAAATGGATGCCGCCGTTCCGTTCATCCCACGTTTCGCCACAACAAACTATCGGAGATAATCCGGCTTGTAACGCCTGTTTAATTTTCTTTTTGATACTAAAATTAGTCTCGCCGAATAACTGCCTCCGTTCGGAATGACCGATAATTACCGCCTCCACCCCGATAGATTTCAGCATCGAACAAGAAATTTCTCCGGTGAATGCCCCCGAAGCCTCGCTGCTACAATTCTGCGCCGCCAGCCGAACCTTCGGAGCCGATTTGATTAATTGTTTGATGCCGAAAAGATGCGTAAACGGCGGCGCAATAATTACTTTTACATCGCTCAAAACCTCATCATTAACCATGTTCACCACCTCCGAAACCAACCATAACCCCTGGTCGTAATCGGTATTCATCTTCCAGTTGCCGGCAACAATTTTTTGTCTCATTTCGATGAATTTTTAAACAATCAATTTGGAATTCTGCTTCACGCTTTTCTTTACATCTATCGCATTAATCCCAAACCGCTGTTTGAACATCCTGCTGAAGTATGTATGATCGTTAAAGCCCACCTTATTCGACACTTCCTGCACGCTGTATGCATTTGTCATCAGCAATTCATGCGCCCATTCCAGCCTCTGGTTGTGTATATAATGCTGGAGATTCTTGCCCGTGAGGCTCTTAAAGAATTGCCCCACATATTCTGTCGCCACGCAAGCCTGGTCAGCCAAAATGGTGTTGTTAAGATCCTGGTCAAGGTGGTCTTTAATGTATTTCAGCATATCCAAAAGCCGCTTATCTGCCGACATAGAGAGTCTATTCACATACTTTTCAAAATGTGGCTGGCTGTTAATAAACCGAGAGATTTGTATCACGATTTCCTGAATATAATTTTTGATAAGGCTGTCCCTGCCTATCTTATCCAGAGCTTCTTCGAGCACAATATTCTTAATTAAAAAGTCAAGTTCATCATCCGGCGGCAACACAATGGCGGGGAATTCCATGAAAGAAAACAAGCCGAAAGCATTGGAGATACTAACATCGAAAAACAGCAAACTCAACACCTCGGAACAGAAGGTAATATCCTGATAAGGCTGTATCTTTTTATGGAATCTCGCGCTCTCATTGTAATTCGGAAAGCCGTCTTCGCCAAATACCGTATAGCTTTTCGAGCTTCCACATCTTAAATAAACCGGTTCATTGGCAGGGATAAAATAGGAGTGCCCAATCTTCAAAGGCTCCATCTTTTTACCATAACAAAAGTTCCCCTTATCCACACGTAGCATGATAATTTGGTCCTCATGATAATTCTGAAATTCATAAGGTTTAATTATCTCTTGTTGGCTCGCCCTGTTGTAGGTTACAAGCAAATCGTTATTCAAGACTTTGTTAAAAATATTCATAAATCGCCGCTCTTGTTTCAAAAATTGAAGGGACAAAGAAAGGAAAAATTTCTTTAACACTTTTGCAGTCTTCTTAGAATTTCTTAAATTCTACAAAATCGCACTCCTTTTCGAGCTACTACCAATCTGAAAATCGATAGGCAAAGGATTCCGTATTTTTGCCGCCATGAAAAAATATGACAGAATAGAAAATGTAGCCATTACAGGTACTTCCTCCGATGGTAAAGCCATTGCCAAACTCGATGATTTGGTATTATTTATTGAGCAAGCAGTACCCGGTGATATTGGTACTATCGAAATCAGAAAGATAAAAAGATCTTTCATCGAAGGCAAGATGATCGAAGTAATTCATCCCTCGAAAGACCGTGTGGATGCTTTCTGCGAACATTTCGGGGTATGTGGCGGATGTAAATGGCAGAACATGGATTATGCCGCTCAACTGAAATTCAAACAGCAGCAAGTGGTAGATGCCTTGACGAGGATTGGGAAAATAATTCTGCCCGAAATTGCCCCTATTCTGCCTTCGCCACTCACTACTTATTACCGGAATAAACTGGAGTTTACCTTTACCGATTTCCGATGGTTGACGCCTGATGAATTGCAACATCCAAACGATTTCGACAGGAACGGAATCGGCTTCCATGTGCCGCAAAGTTTCAGCATGGTGGTAGATATTAATCACTGTCATTTACTGCCCGAACCATCTAATGAAATTCGCCTCGCCGTAAAGAAATATGCTCTCGAAAACAACCTCTCCTTTTTCAATTTGAGAGACCAAAATGGATTGTTGAGAAACCTTATTATCCGCACCGCAAATACAGGCGAAGTGATGGTGTTGCTCTCCTTTCACAAGGAGGATGAAAATATCGAGAAATTGATGCAATACCTCGCTACCGAATTCCCTGTTATCACCTCGTTGTTGTATGTTATTAACCCTAAGGGTAATGATACTATTTACGACCTCGAAATTCGTGTTTTTAAAGGTGCTGATTATATCATCGAGGAAATGGAAATTGAGGATGGAACGGGTAGTAAACTGAAGTTTAAGATAGGTCCGAAATCGTTCTTCCAGACCAATTCCGAGCAGGCGAGAAACCTCTATAAAATAGCTGCTGAATTCGCCGCGCTCGAGGGAAATGAAGTAGTTTATGACCTATACACCGGCACGGGAACGATTGCTAATTTTGTGGCGCATAAAGCCCTTAAAGTGGTCGGAATTGATAACGTGCCTGATGCCATTAATGATGCCAAAGAGAATGCAGAAGTCAATAAAATTACTAATACTTCCTTCTTTTCGGGCGATTTAAAAGAGGTGCTGAATGATAATTTTATCCTACAAAATGGGAAGCCCGATGTGATTATTACTGACCCTCCGAGGGCGGGTATGCACGAAGATGTGGTGAAGAAATTATTGGAAATAGAGGCTTCGAAAATCGTGTATGTGTCCTGCAATCCTGCCACGCAAGCTCGGGATTTGAACCTTTTGGATGCCAAATATCGCGTCGCGAGGGTGCAACCTGTAGATATGTTTCCGCATACCCATCATGTGGAAAATGTCGCCCTCCTGTTGCTCCGATAAAGTGTCTTAAAACTCGCATTTCACCTCTTTTTTATCCAAAATAACGGATATTAAACACTAAGAAACGGATATTTTATCCCAAGAAGCAGGTATTATTCCAAGAGAAATGGGTATCCGTTTATCAATAGCAATAACGGGGTTTATAACGGAGAATAGGGCGTTTCATTAGGTTTCCATTGGTCTTTAAATCGCGACCTCCTTACCATTAAGCGTAGTGATTAACCACTTTATTAAACTGAATTAGTCTTTCCTTAAACTAAATTACTAAATCTCTTTAATGAAAGACTCATTCACTATAATGAATTAGTAATTGACAGTAATGAATGGGTCTTTCATTACTGTCAATTACTAATTCATTATAGTGAAAGGCTAAATCATTATACTAAATTAGTCCTTCATTATAATGAAAAACTAATTCACTATAATAAAAGACTAATTCAGTTTAATAAAGTGGTTAATCACTACGATTAATAGTATTATGGAGGCTATATTGGGTAATAAGATTGAGGAATTCTGACTATATCCTGCGAATTTTCGAGGCATAACAAAGGTCATGAATCTGGTATTCAAGGTACTGAATCTGCTGATCGAAATCATTAGAAAGAAAAAGGAGAAATGGCAATCAAATATCGCGATAAGGTTTCGGATAGAATGGGAAAGCAATCCCTAAGCCGCCATGTCCTGTCCACATCTTTTGGAATGTATTTTGGAAAGGGCGGTCGCTTTTTCTTTGGCTAATAAAATCCCATTCCAAGGCGATTTTCCACTTCCAATTTTATTTCCTAATTTTGCATCCACAATAACAATTAATAACATGACAGAATATTCCACAAAAGAGAAAAACAAACCCGTAGATGTCCTCGAAGAAGAGACGGATGAGGGCAATCATCTGGTGGTATTTAATGACGATTTCAACACCTTCGATTATGTTATCGAATCGTTGATAAAGATTTGCAAACACGATGCCATCCAAGCCGAACAATGCACTTTTATCATCCATTACAATGGCAAATGCAGCGTCAAAGATGGGTCTTTTGATAACCTCCGCCCCATGTGTGAGGCGTTATTAGACAGGGGGCTTTCAGCAACAATAGACTAACTTATTTCCGAATTATTTTATACATTTGCGCCCTCGAATGGACCCGTAGCTTAACTGGATAGAGTATTTGACTACGGATCAGAAGGTTGGGGGTTCGAATCCCTCCGGGTTCACGAAATGAAGGAATACACGCCTCAAAAGACAATAACTTTTGAGGCGTTTTCTTTTGGAGAATAAAATAGAATTACAAGGAATTAAAATCCGAAATTACCCAACATCTTGATCTTGTCTTTCGTGAGTTTTTCCGTAACCTCGAAACGGTAATGCTTGGAGAAGATAAATTTTTTGATAACCACCTCGCCCTTGATGGTAACAGGCATGTCCTTACTACCGAACAGCGTTGAAATACCCTTGGGAAGCATCCTCAAAACATCCGTTAAGGAAGGCTGCGCCAGGACAGGCACCGTGAAATCGCCAACAGCGCGGATGCAGGTTTTCGAGTCCATGCAAACAGACGAAAGTTTGGTGTCGTTGACATACACATCGAGCGTCATAGATTTTATTTTAGCCCCGATTTTATTGGGATTGAAAAGGTGCACATCGGCTTTGAATTCAGGACTTAACCCTACCCGGCTTATTGTGAAATTGTCAATGGATTTATATTCGATTGGCTTGATAGGAGCACAGGAAATGAACACTGAAAGCACCAGTGTAATAGCAATAAAAACGGTTCTATTTTGCATCATCGGGATCGTTATTTTGAAGGGCGAATTTATAAATTCATTGGTTTGAATAACTTTGCCGCCTTAAACACCAAGAATTATGACTATCCTTTCAGACAAACCGAGCTTCGACGATATATACATGGAGCTGGCTTTTAACCTTTCCAAGAAATCGCATTGCGTAAAACTAAAAGTGGGAGCAGTGCTTACAAAAGATACTCGCATCGTTTCTCTCGGCTATAACGGACCGCCTGCCGGCACCCATAACTGCGATGAGGAATGGCATGAAACAGGTTGCCCAAGAGATTCTAAAGGAGGCTGTTCATTGGCTATTCATGCCGAATGTAACGCCATATTATATGCTGCAAAGAATAGGATTACCTTGGAAAACGCAACGCTTTACGTAACTCTTTCACCATGTCTGGCTTGTGCAAGGATGATTTATGCAACTGGTATTCGTAAAGTTATTTACATGGATTCGTATGCCGAATACAAGAAGATTCCTAATGATGAAGGCGTAGATTTTCTCGTCAAGTTCGGGGTGGATGTGCACCGTTATCAACAAACAAAATAGAATCAAGATATTAATTTTATGAAAACTAATTTCAAGGTTTTATTGCCGATTTACTTTTCCATAGCTGTGGTGATCGGTGTGGTGATTGGGAATATCCTTACCTCCAATAATACCATTAAAAAACCATTTATAAACTTCCGTACCGGGCAATTCAACAAACTGAATGCGGTGATCAATTCTATTGAAACGGACTACGTGGATACTGTCAGCGAAAAGAATATTGTTGAGGAAGCGATCACCGGAATGTTGCACAACCTCGACCCGCATTCCGTGTATATCCCACCTGAAGATTTGAAAGAGGTGAACGAACCCCTCGAAGGGAATTTTGAAGGCATCGGAGTCGAGTTTCATATCCAGGAAGATACCATCATTGTCGTTACTGCCATTGCCGGTGGTCCGTCGGAAGCTTTGGGTATTAAATCGGGGGAAAGGATTGTGAGGATTGACGGAAAAAATGTTTCAGGAAGCAAACTCACTAACAAAGACGTATTCAAGAAATTACGGGGAAAGGGAGGCACTAAAGTAACGATAGGCATCCTTAAACAAGGCAGCAGGGACATTACTGATTACACCATTACCCGTGGCAAGATACCGCTGTACAGTATTGATGTTGCGTATATGATTAACAAGGAAACCGGTTATATTAAAGTGAGCCGATTCGCGACTAATACCTACAAGGAATTCATTGACAAACTTCGCGATTTGCGTACGCAGGGGATGAAGAATCTGATCCTCGATCTGAAGGGCAATCCGGGCGGCTATCTTACGGCTGCTACCGAGATGGTGAATGAATTCCTCGATGGCAATAAGATGATTGTTTACACCCAAGGAAAAAACCGGAAACGGACGGAATATAAATCGAAAATGAATGGTGAATTCCTGAAGACAAAACTCGCTGTGTTGATTGATGAAGGCTCTGCTTCGGCAAGCGAAATCGTTGCGGGGGCATTGCAAGATTGGGATCGGGCAACGATCATCGGAAGGCGGTCTTTCGGCAAAGGATTGGTGCAGGAACAGACCGCTTTCCCCGATGGATCTGCCATTCGGCTGACGGTCGCGAGGTATTACACCCCGACAGGCAGATGTATTCAAAGATCTTACAAAGACGGGGCGGAGAGCTATTACGATGATGTTCGGAACAGAGCCAATGACGGCGAATTGGAGAGTGCTGACAGCATCCATTTCACCGATTCCATCAAATTCAAAACCCCTGGCGGCAAGATTGTTTATGGTGGCGGCGGCATCATGCCTGATATTTTTGTGCCGATAGATACTGTCGGCAATTCCCACTTCCTTGCCGAGGTTTCGAGCAGGGGAATGATCACGGACTTCGCCTATAAATATCTCGACCAAAACCGAAAACCGATAGAGGCATTCAAAGGCTTCGAGGCATTCAATAAAACTTTTATCATTACCGATGAAATCTACCAACGATTCCTCGATTTTGCCTTCAAGGCGGGAGCTAAAAATGATGCACGAGGCATTCAGGTTTCATCCCCAATTATTAAAACCCAACTCAAAGCATTAATAGCGCGGCAGGTTTGGAAAAACGAGGGCTTCTACCCCATTATTCATGAAAACGATGCCACTGTGAAGAGGGCGGTGGAGAGTTTTTTAGGATTATAGATAAGGGTTTAAAGTTTAGATTGTTATATTCTCTGAACTTCAACAAGATTTTTTTCCACAGGAATTAAAAAAAGTTTCGTTTTTACGAATTTACCACCTCTGCGTACTGGTACATCGCCTCCGCGTACTGGTACATCGCCTCCATGTACTGGTACATCGCCTCCGCGTACTGGTACATAGCCTCCATGTACTGGTACATCGCCTCCATGTACTGGTACATAGCCTCCGCGTACTGGTACATAGCCTCCATGTACTGGTACATAGCCTCCGCGTACCAGTACGCGGAGGCTATGTACTTGTTTCAAACGACTTGAAACATGTTTCAAAGCCCTTCAAACATGTTTCAAAGCCTCCCAAACATGTTTCAAGTCGTTTGAAACATGTTTCAGGGGATGGCAAACATTTCTCTTTTCGCTGAATATCATGCCATTATGGTTTGATAAAAGGGCTTCGGGGGAGGAAAGGCGATTTTTCGGAGAATAATTTCATCTCGCGAAGCGAAGAAAAAATTTTACTCCTTATATATAAGGAGTAGGAATGGGGGAAAGAAATCGGGAACGGAAAAAGAATCCTATACCGATGGCGGAAACTTTTATCACTAAAAATGTTGAAAGTATTTGGTAGTGTGAAAAACTTTTGGTAACTTCGCACTCGAATTAACAAACTAAGTAGAATTAAATAATTTAAAAAATGAAAACTTTTAACTTGAAAAAAATCGCAGGATTCTTCGCAATCCTTGCTGTCATGATGTGCATGACTGTTACCAACGTACTGGCTTGCCACCCGGGGTTCACCTGGACTCAAACGGCTAACAACACCATCACCTTTACGGATACGACCACCGGATTGAGTGCGAATGCGACTTATCTCTGGTATTTCGGAGATTCTCAAAGCAGCATGATTCATAATCCGTCGCATTTCTACACCAATCCCGGAGCCTATTATGTGTGTCTACATGTGATAGATTCTGCCAATTCCTGCAACGCTTATTTTTGTGATTCAATCCACGTTACTGGATGCAACATGACGGCAAGTGGCTACCAGTACCATGCCGCAAGTTGCAGCACCTGTAACAATGGAATAGGGCATGTTTATGCTACTGGCGGAACGTCGCCTTATTCGTATTCATGGTCGCCCACTGGGCAAACCACGCAAAGCCTTTACAACGTAACGCCGGGTCTTTACACCTGCTGCATTACCGATGCGAATAACTGTACGGCATGTACCACGGTGCATATTTTGGATTCCAGTGCCTGCAATATGACCATCTCGGCATATCAACATAATCCTGCATCGTGCAGCACTTGTGCCAATGGTGCAGGTACTTCCGGAGCCAGCGGCGGAACAAGTCCTTATTCCTACAATTGGTCTCCTACCGGAGGAACGAATGCCAATGCCACGGGATTAACTCCTGGAACCTACACCGTTTGCGCTACCGATGCACATAATTGTACTGCCTGTACCACGGTTACCATTCACGATAGTTCGGTTTGTACTCTGACGGTCGGGGCTTATCAATACATGTGGGCATCTTGTTCTACCTGTGCCGATGGTGTGGGTCATTCCTATGCCAGTGGCGGTACTACTCCGTATTCTTATTCTTGGTCGCCCTCCGGTCAAACTACGCAGAACCTGTATAGTGCTACTGCGGGAACATACACCGTTTGCGTAACAGATGCGCATAATTGTACCGCATGCACGGTGATTCATATTACGGACAGCGTAGTTTGCAATCTGACCATTTCCGGTTATCAAGCCCACAATGCCAGTTGCAGTACCTGTGCCGATGGTATTGGGCATGCCTTTGCAAGTAATGGAACCTCGCCTTATACTTATCATTGGTCGCCATCTGGTCAAACGACGTACAGTGCCACTGGGTTAATGCCGGGAACATATACCGTTTGCGCAACGGATGCTCATAGCTGTACGGCATGTACTACGGTTACCATTAATGATACCATCAATTGTAATAATTTGTATGTCGGGGCTTATGAATACCACCCTGCAAGCTGCGCTACCTGTGCCGATGGCGTTGGGCATGCTAACGCGAGTGGTGGTACGTCTCCTTATTCATATTTATGGTCTCCTTCGGGACAAACTACGCAAAGTCTGTATAGCGTAACGCCTGGTGTTTATACCGTTTGTGTTACCGATGCAAACAATTGTACCGTCTGCCATACGGTTACCATTTCGGATACCGTTTTTTGTAATATTACGGTAGGGGCTTATCAATATCACCATGCCAGTTGCTCTACCTGCGCTAATGGAATTGCTCACTCGTATGCTACGGGAGGAACTTCTCCATATTCTTATGTTTGGTCTCCGACAGGAGGAACTAATGCCGTTGCTACGGGGCTTAATCCTGGGGTATATACCGTTTGCGTAACCGATGCGCATAGCTGTACCGCATGCCATACCGTTACCATCGGAGATTCGAGTGCTACCACCGGCTGCCAAGCTTACTTCTACTTATACCCTGATTCTAACCAGTTGCACCATTATTTCTGTATTAACTATGCTTCGGGTACTGCTCCCTTCACCTACAATTGGGGATGGGGAGATGCCACTTATTCTTCCGGCAGTAATCCTTCGCATACCTACGCGAATGCAGGTGTTTATACCATTTGCCTTCAGATAACCGATGCGACAGGATGCACCAGCGTATATTGCCGAACTGATTCCATCATTCGTACTAAGAATTACATGGTTTATGTGAATGTAATATCCCCCGAAACCGGCATCCAACCGATTACCAATAATAGCGGTTGGTCTATCTATCCGAATCCTGCCAATTCGACCATTATGTTCCATACAGAATTGTCTGCGATGAATTCCCAATTGGTAATCAAAAATGTAATGGGTCAAGAGCTGTATTCAACGTCAATTACCTCGATGGATACCCCGATAGATGTCTCGAAATGGAGCAATGGCGTTTACTTTTATCAAATAAAAAACTCCAGCACCGCCATCCAAGGCAAATTTATGAAAGAGTAATCTCGAAGAAAGAGTTCCTCTGAACTCAGCATTTAATAAAGAGACCATTGTCGAAAGATGATGGTCTTTTTTTGTATCATTGCACCTTCAATAATAATAAAATGTTTAACGAATAAAATTAAAAGTATGAAAAGAATTAGTACCATTTCAGTATCTGTTTTCCTGTTTCTTGCCTCCACGATGATGGCGCAAATAGATTTGAATACCGGAGTAACCGGCTCCTACACCGGACCCAACCAGAGCTACAACGAAACCCGTGGCGTAGATGTTACCGTCGTTTCGCCGAATGATATTTTGCTGACCGGAATGAGACTTGATGTCTTCAATGTCGGGGGCGACGGCATGGCATTAACCGGAGCAAGGATTTATAGTACCGCCACCCATGCCCTGCTGTACCATCTTGATACGACGGTGTATAGTATCTATCAGGGGGTGGTGAATTTCCAGATTTCGTATATCTTGAAACATGACAGCACCTATACCGTCAGTTTATTTTGCGGTGGCACCAATTCCGATAACAGTGCCCAGATGTTTCAGCCAATCTCCAACGGCTACCCCTACACCGAAAGCCTCGGCTTGCTGAAGGTTTTGGAAGCCCATGCTGTCGGTGCCGATGCCTTCCCGGCGAATCATAATATTTATGTGCCACGAATGAAGTTGTATTACGATAATACCTTCGCGACGGGCATCAGTTCAAATATTAACAGTCCTGCTATCATCCTCTATCCGAACCCTGCGAGCAGCGTTATTAATATTCATCAATCTATCGAAGCGAGCAACCAGCAAATCACTATTACTGATGTTTTGGGTAATGAAGTTTACAAAGATACCCTGATCGGAATGGATCATTCTATCGCGATTTCCAATTGGAATAATGGGATTTATTTTTATGTGATAAAAGGAGAAAACGAAACCGTTCGCGGAAAATTCGTGGTGAGTAAATAACCCTGCCTACTTCACTATCTTAAAGGCGACCTGATAATAGTTATTCACCGCCCCGATCAATTCAAACTTAATGTAGTAGGAATCGGTGAAGCATTTAAACGCCATAAACTCGTGGTTCGGCACATTGAATTCATCAAACAAAACAATATCCCCTTCCTTCATAAAATTCGCCAAAGAAGTTAAGACAAACAAGGTGGAGGAAAACAAATCGGCATCCAGATGGATAATTCTTTTACTCGATGATTTGATGTCATGCGATTGCAAAAAACCATTCATCGTTTCCTGAAATAACCCTTTCACAAATTCATGCCTCGTACCCTCCACGACAGGGAAATTATAACTCATATCCCCCTTCTTGAAGGCACCCCAATCCTCCGGCAAGCCCTCGAAGGTATCGAAGCCATAGAAGCGGGATTCAGGATGTTTATTCGCATTATTCCAATACCGGAAACTACCGCCGGCAGCCACGCCGAACTCCAAATAATCTATCTTCACATGCTCTAAATTCTCTCGCTTTAGGATATAATCATACAGCTCGATCCGCTTATCATAATTCCGGATCAGGCTCGGGAAATCGTTCAAGATACCGTCCTTCTTTTGGGCAGCCGTCCATTTGGTCATCCGTAAAAGATTCGCTTTGAATAAAACGATATTACTCAAGAACCCGAGATACACCCCCGGTCTGATCAATATCAAAAACCCCTTGATGAGGTATATCAGTCTATGTTTAAAATGTTTCATTATCTCCTATTTTATAATTCCGCAAAATTACAAAAAGATTCGGTTTCCCGAAAACAAAAAGCCCCTCGACATCACATCGGGGGGGGGCTCTGTTAGGGTTTTGAGGGAGTAACGCAGGGTCGTGAGGGGGTAACGCAGGGTCTTGAGGGAGTAACGCAGGGTTGTGAGGGGACAACGCAGGGTTGTGAGGGGACAACGCAGGGTCGTGAGGGGACAACGCAGGGTTGAGAGGGGACAACGCAGGGTTGAGTGGAAGGTGCGCAGGGTTTTGAGGATGGTGCGCAGGGTTGTGAGGATGGTGCGCAGGGTTGTGAGGATGGTGCGCAGGGTTGTGAGGATAGTGCGCAGGGTTGTGAGGATAGTGCGCAGGGTTGTGAGGCGACGGTTCTGGCGGTCTGAACGGGGATTTTGGGAAAATGGGGGTTAGATTGTTTTGGGAATTGTTTATTTTTGCCCCTACAAATTAAATAAAATGATGATGAAAAAATCTTTACAAATCTTAATCGTGCTTGTTTTCCTTTGTGGAATTTCTGAAGCACAAACAAATGTTAGCGGGGTTATCAGTACCAACACCACATGGGACTTGGCTGGCAGCCCATATATTGTTACCGCAGATGTAACAGTAGCTGCTTATGTCAGATTAACAATTGCTCCTGGCGTAGCTGTGAAATTTGAAGATGGAAAACAACTTTATGTTGCCAGCTATGGAATAATTAGAGCTATCGGAACAGTTACCGATTCCATAACTTTTACGAGTAATTCTAATTCGCCGCATATCGGGAGTTGGTATCAGATATACGCTCTAAATACTTGCCCCGATTCCATTTTTTTTAACTATTGTAATTTTCGATATGCAAGGATAGGTCTTAACTACATAGCTAATGATAGGAGTTATTTAAAGAACTCCAATTTCAGCAATGATTCAGTAGGTTTGGAGACATATTCAGCTACTTATAAATTCGTGGACTCATGTGCTTTTACAAATAATAACACTGGCTGCTATAATGATTGGACACATCTAAGAAATTGTACTGCCATAAATAATCTGATCGGTATAGAAGCTATTGATGGCATTGAAGAAAACTGTGTTATCAAATATAACCAAACCGGAATCTTTATTAATAATAACGCTACCCTCAAAAATTGTGTTATTGATTCAAATACAAATTTTGGCATTAATAAGGCGTGGTATAATACAGGGCACGATTCTATTCTCAATTGTCAGATTAATCACAACATGATTGGAATGAATTTTTCAAATGCTTATGTTTTTATCTCGGGCTGTATTTTTGAATATGATTCGATAGGAGTGTATTTTTATGGAACAAATTTGGGGGTGAGTTGTTATATTCATTATACTCAAATGAAATATGATAACATCGGTTTACAAATAGATAATACTTTAGATACTTTGATGAATAGCGTTTTTGAAAATGATTCAATCGGGATAATATTTACCCTGCAAGCACGAGGAAGATATATCTCCTGTAATAAGATTTGCAATAACTTCACTTCTGATGTTTACACTACTTCCTTTTACTATGACAATAATATGACAAATAATTATTGGTGTACCACTGATACCAATTTAATTCATTCAAGGATTACAGGTTCACAAAGTATGATTGTATATGTTTCTCCGGTAGATTCCTTGCAGTGTTATCAAAGTTTTACCACAACAGTGAATGAAATTTCTTTTAATCCTCCCCAAATCTCCCTCTATCCCAATCCCACCACCGGCACCTTCGCGCTCTCCTATCATCTGTCCACTCCCGATGTAGTGCTTCAGCTACTCGATATTTCAGGAAGAGTAGTCTATAAACAAAGCATCAGCGGCAGTATCGGCAATGAAATCATTGATGCCTCGGCGTTGATTAGCGGGATGTACTTCTGGCAACTTACCTCTGCCACCGAAACATGGCAGGGGAAGGTGTTTGTAGAGAAGTAAAGCCCTCACTAAAACAACAACCCAAACACCTGCTCTATCTTATTCACCTCAAGAATCTGGATGTTCGGATACCGCTTCTTATCCAAGCCCTTGGTGTTATATTTAGAGATATAAATACTTTCAAAACCCAACTTCTCAGCCTCCGAAACACGTTGATCAATCCTATTCACCGGACGAATCTCCCCAGATAATCCAACCTCTGCCGCAAAGCAAGTCTTAGAAGCAATCGCAACATCTTCATTAGAAGAAAGTATCGCACACACAACCGCCAAATCAATAGCAGGGTCTTCAACTCGGATGCCTCCGGCAATATTTAAGAAGACATCTTTTGCGCCAAGTAAAAACCCGCAACGCTTCTCCAACACAGCAAGCAACATACTCAATCTCCTCAAATCAAAACCAGTAGCCGAACGTTGCGGAGTGCCATAAACAGCGGAACTCACAAGTGCCTGCGTCTCAATCAGCAAAGGTCGTCCTCCCTCGATGGTTGCAGCAATCGTAATCCCACTCAAAGCCTCCTCTCGCTGCGAAATAAGTATCTCCGAAGGATTCGTAACCTCCCTAAGCCCGCCGCCTTGCATCTCATAAATCCCAATCTCGGAAGTAGAACCAAAGCGATTCTTCATGCTCCGAAGGATGCGATAAATATGATGACGATCGCCTTCGAATTGCAAGACAGTATCCACCATGTGCTCCAAAACCTTCGGTCCTGCTATCATTCCGTCCTTGGTAATATGCCCAATCAAAAACACAGGCGTCGAAGTTTCCTTGGCGAATCTCAACAACTCGGCAGCGCATTCGCGTATCTGCGAAACACTTCCTGGCGATGATTCTACCTTCGCCGTATAGAGCGTTTGTATCGAGTCAATAATGACCAGGTTTGGTTCCAGTTCCTCTATCTGTTTGAAGATATATTGCATGGAAGTCTCGGTCAGGACATAGCATTCAAACGCGCCGGCAGCAATGCGTTCGGCACGCATACGGATCTGTTGTTCGCTCTCTTCGCCACTGACATAAAGGACTTTCAGATTCTTCATGCTCAAGGCGATTTGGAGCATCAAAGTGGACTTCCCGATACCGGGTTCTCCACCTATGAGCACCAAGGATCCGGGTACGATTCCTCCGCCCAGCACTCGCTGTAATTCCTTATCAGGTACGGGGATTCGGTGTTCATCGGAGAGAACTATTGCTGATATTAATTGGGGCTTGGAGGCACGATTGGGTTTGGCTTCTTTGCTTTTCCAATCTTCTTTTTCTTCGGTCTGGATGACCTCTTCGACGAAGGTATTCCATTCTCCGCAGGAGGGGCATTTGCCTACCCATTTGAGGGATTGGGCACCGCAATGCTGACAGAAGTACGAGGATTTTAGTTTAGCCATTTGATTTTATTGGGCGGCAAAGATAGGAATTGGGCGGGTGTGATGGTTGTGGTGTTTATTATCATCGTATTTGAAGGGGTTTACCTTGGTGTGGAGGGGGTTGGGGTTGGTATGGAGGGCATTCATTACAGTACAGAACTTATTCATTACAGTACAGAATGCATTCAGGTTACTACGGAATGCGTTTAGGTTACTACGGAATGCGTTTAGGTTACTACGGAATGCGTTTAGGTTACTACGGAATGCGTTTAGGTTACTACGGAATGCGTTTAGGTTACTACGGAATGCGTTTAGTTAACTACGGAATGCGTTTAGTGCGGTTTTTAGTTAAAATTTTGGGGTTTTTAGTTAAAGTTTTGGGGTGGGGTGGTCGGGATTGTAAATTCTGACGGGGGGAAGGTTTCAGAAGATTTCAACCTGACAGGAAATCGCGAAGGGGCGATTGCCTGTCAGGTTGAAATCGCAATTATGATTCGACCCCGCTGGGGTCGTGGGATTGTTGTTGATATTTATTGCTATTAATATTTGACCCCGCTGGGGTCATGTGCGTGATGCTACATATTTATTTACTACCAATATGCCACCCCTACGGGGTTTTGAGTGTTGTTTGTGAATATTATTTCTATTATGATTCGACCCCTAACGGGGCTTTGGATTTAAGTTCGTATTATTTCTTTCATCGTTGTGTGATAGCTGCCTTTTTCGGGCGGCTGCAACACAAGGATGATGATTATAAAAGCCTCACCCTTAGCCCCTCTCCAAAAGAGAGGGGGACGGATTGTTGATAAATTATTTTTTTATTTTGATGGGAAATTAGTTTTATCCAACATTAATACGTATTTTTGCGGCGTTAAAAATAAATTGGTTATGGCTAATATTAAATTACAGTATGTTTTGGGTTATGCGTATGCGGCGAAGGCGTTGCTGGATGCGAATGGGACGGCGGTGAAGACTTTTGAGCCGTTGATTGGGGGTACGTGGGAGGCGTTGGTTTTTGGGGCGCAGATTGCGGCTATGGAGGGGGTTGTTTCGGTGGGTGGTTTGGAGGGTTTGAATAAGGAGGATACTATTTTGAGGAATAATTATATGAGGTCGTTGAAGCCGATTTTGAGGAATTTGGCGTATAAAGTGAAGGCTTGTATTTTGGCGGGGACGATTACGGATGGGTATGCTTCGTTTGGTATTGGTGCTTTTTTGAAGAGTATTTATGATAGGGATATTAATTCTTTTCATTTGTGTTTTACGACTACGATGGCGCGGATTAATGCTGGAACGAATGCTGCGGCGTTGAATACTGCGGGTTTTACGACGGCGAAGCAGACTTCTATTGTGACGATTCATGGGGAGGCTTGGGGTGTGCAGGTGACGAAGATTACGGTGAAGGAGAATATTAGTGATTTGAGTAAGGCGAATCAGGTTATTGTGAAGGCTTTGTTGAGGAGTTGTGCGTTGATTATTAAGGCTGTGAGGGGTTATGCGGAGAGTATTAGTGATACGGTGTTGATGGGGAAGGCGACGCAGAAGGCTGTGTTGGCGACTGTGACGCCTGGTGTTCCGGTGGGGAGTGTGGATAGGAAGGTGAAGGAGAATACGAGTAGGTGTTGGTTGAAGAATCCGGTGGCGCGGGATTTGATGAAGTTTACGTTGTTGACGGAGGGTGGGGAGGTTTATGTTTGTAGGATGGATTTGATGACGGGGGTTTGTTCGGCGGGGCTTTTGTTGGTTTTTGGGGAGGTGTTGGAGGTGAAGAAAATGGATGTGCCGGGGACGGGTGATAAGATTATTATTACGAATGCTGGGGGTGGGGATGTGGTTGTGCGGACGGAGCGGGTGAAGGGGTAGGGGGAATATTTTTTATGGCTATTGTTTTAGATATTTCTAGGAAATATAATGTTCCTCATTCAAAGATAAAATCACTTTTAGGTAAAATTGAGTTAAGTCCATTTGATGATATTTCTGAAAAAAAAATTGCTATTATTGAAAGTTACGCAAATAAAATTAAAGAGACTTCTGTCAAAAAACCTAAAAATCGATTGCAACTTTATTTAAGACGAAAAAAGAAAAAAAAGAGTGCAGGAAAAAATCCATTAAATCCTAATAATTATATTTATAAAAAAATACGTATTATTAATGTTTCAATTGGTGGCAAAACCAAATAAAACATATGACTTTAACACCTTATAGGTGATCCTTTCAATATTGTAATTGAAGTGGTTGCCATTGTTGAAGAAACTGAATAATTTTATTATAATCGTCGTGTGATAGCTCCGCTTTTGCGGGCTGCAACACGACGATGATTATAGGCATCATTAATATCATTTGGAAAGCTAACTTTGCGCCCTCAAAGAATTAAACATGGCGATAACAGTTTTTTTATTCCTCAATGTCGGTGGCGGAGAGATGGTGGTAATCGTATTAGCCATCCTGCTGCTTTTTGGCTCGAAACAACTCCCTGAAATAGCCCGAATGTTGGGCAAAACAATCCGCGAATTCAGAAATGCGATGGATGGAGTGCAACGCGAAATCACCCAAACGATGAACGATGTTACCCCTCCCGTAAAACGCCCCGAAGATATTTTAAAAGAAGAACACGAAGAGTTTAAAACACCCGATTCGCCTAAGAAAGAAGGCTAATTTACGGGCTGCTTTTCACAGATATTTTTAAGATTATGCAAGCCTTTTTCATAATCGCCCCCGATAATCCGATCGTAATACCTCCCCATTATTCTCGAAATAGGATTATAGCCCAACGAACCCTCGTCTTGCCAGGTAACGCGCACCTCGTTCCCGGAAGAAGTCAATAAAAACGCCCCGTTAGCCTTGTAATTGCTCTCGCCAAGGGATTCTTCAAACTCTACAAGCTTCCCGAATTCACTTTTAGTAATCTTTATAGCTCCCTTGCCCAGCTTCCTCGCTTCCCAATCTTGCATAGCCCCCACGCCCTCCGAGGGACCAGAATAATGCATCACAAAAGTAGAGTCATTATCTCTGTTATTCGGTATCCAATCTTGCCATTTTTTAAGGTTATTGAGGTTCTGAAACACGCTATCCACGGGGGCATTGATAACAATGGATCGTTCCACATGATAACGCGAGGGAAGGAACAACGCAAGGACGAAAATCGCTGCAAAAATCACTGCAACCAGAATAAGAATACGTTTAAGAATCTTCATAAGTTATTATTTCTTGATGATGCAATATTAAAAATCTTTTGGAATAAAAATCTTGGCTTTGATTCCCGACTTCTTGGCGCATTAATAACTTTGCTGCATGAAAATTTTTATCATCCGCCGGCTTTTGCTCTTCTTCCCGACCTTAATAGTGATCTCTTTGCTTGCTTTTATCATCAGTATTAATGCCCCTGGAGACCCTTTGGATATTATGATGAATGCTTCATCAAAAAGCACTGACGGCGGCACTTCCATGAACACTAACCAAGCTAATACAAAAGATTTTTGGAGAAAGAAACTCGGATTAAATCTTCCTTTATTCTATTTTGGAATTAAAAGTTTAGCCGAGCCGGATACCTTATATAAAATCTTCGATAATGAAGAACGAATTGCGCTTGAACGCCTCCTTAATCGGTACGGAGACTGGGAATATATTCAAAAATATTATCATTCAATTATCACTTTATCTGATACCCTATCCAATCTAAATAATTCTAAAAATATTGAGGATCCGAACTTCAAGATAGACCTTAGTAATACCATGAATGATATTCATATTTTGAAGCTTTCTTATGATGATTTTGCTATACTAAATATTATAGACCGAATTAATGGATTTATAAAATCTTATCCTCAATTGCCAGCGACAATTAAAGATCAATTTCAGGAATTAAAGATCAATTACTCAAGCATTAAAACCAATGCTGCGAAATGGAAGAATTATATTCCATCTATCACCTTTCATGGATTCAATAATCAGTATCACCGTTGGTTATTCGGAGATGCAAGCACCGGTACGAAAGGCTTGATTCGAGGGGATTTCTGCATTTCATACACCACCAAGCAACCCATATCAGAAATTATATATAGAAGGTTAGGATGGACGATGTTCTTTTCATTGACATCTATAATTCTTGCCTACTGTATCAGTATTCCAATAGGTATTAAAGCAGCAACCAAAAAGGGTAAATTGTTTGATAGATTCACCTCGATAATCCTCTTTGTTTTATTCTCTATCCCTACATTTTGGATGGCTACTTTGTTGTTAATGACTCTTGCGAATCCTGATGTTATCAAACTGTTCAAAGCATCGGGTGTGCAACCTGCAGAAGGCTTCTCGACAGGGATGAATTTATGGGATAAAATAATGGCAAGTTTTCCCTATTTAGTGCTTCCAACTATTTGTTATACCTACAGTTCTTTTGCCTTTATATCAAGGAGTATGAAGGTGGCAATGGTCGAAACATTGTCCTTGGATTTTATCCGAACTGCCCGAGCAAAGGGTCTCCAAGAACACATAATTATTTATAAGCACGCGTTCATAAATTCTTTGTTCCCGATTATCAATTTAATAGCTACTCTTTTACCTTCTATCATCAGTGGTTCTATCATATTGGAATCTATTTTTTCAATACCAGGGATGGGTACTGAAACTATTGCTGCGATAGATGCAAAGAACTATCCGATGATTGTCGCAATCTTCACACTGACGGGCTTTTTGACTATCACGGGCTTTTTGATTTCTGATATTTTATTTAAAATTATTGACCCAAGAATAGACTTTGATAAATGAAAAATATAGATTTAATAACTATTAAAACTAACAAACCAGCCCCGTCTTTCCGATGGCGGCAATTTAAGAAAAACAAGCCCGCTTATATCTCTTGTTTTATTCTTGTTATTCTATTATTCATTGCACTCTTTTCTCCTATTATTGCTAACCAAGAACCGCTGTATGTTTCTTATAAGGGGCATACTTTCTTCCCTGCTTTTTCATGGCAGAAATCGTATCAGATAACGGATGCCAAAACAGGTGTTATCGAAAGGCTTCAATTGGATATTACGGATTGGAAAAGGCTGCCATGTGACCATATTCTATTTGCATTGATTCCCTACTCTCCCGGCAAAAAAGATTATGATAATACGAATTATAAATCCCCGTTCGAGCAACAAGATTTCATGGATGTGAACCATACTATTGTTGCGATGCCTATTCATTTTCGGCATTGGATGGGGACGAATAAAACAGGGGAAGATGTCTTGGCTGGCATTATTCATGGCACACAAATTTCGATGACTGTGGGCATCTTCGCGATGCTTATAGCTTCGGTAATCGGATTATTTTTAGGTTGCATCGCGGGGTACTTTGGGGATGCCGGTTTAAGCTCTACCCGTGGTATGTTTTGGATGCTCATCATCGGTTTGTTTTTCGGATCTTATTATTCATTTCAAATGCGATTCTATGACCTTGAAGATGCTTTGGCGACATCACTGACTTCCTTTTGTATTCAGGCATTGGTGAGCATCGGTATCTTTGCGTTCATCTTATTTATCTTTTATCGTTTGGGGAAATTGATGGACAAAATACCTTTCTTAAACAGGAGCGTAAGCATCCCTGCGGATTCGGTTATTAACAAGGTTATCGAGGTACTTTCTTCGCTTCCGAACATTATTTTAATCATCACGATTGCTGCTATTACGAAGCGGTCATTGTGGAATGTTGCGATCATCATTGGGTTGACCTCGTGGACGATGATAGCGCGGCAGATACGGTCTGAAATATTAAGAATCCGAGAGCTGGAATACATCGCGGCTGCGAGAACGATGGGCTTTTCATCATTCCGAATTTTGTTCTTTCATGCTCTGCCAAATGCCCTTGGACCGGCAATGGTTTATATTGCGTTTGGCATTGCGGGGGCTATTATTATTGAATCGAGTTTATCGTTCTTGAATATCGGGGTGCCGCTGGATACGGTGAGTTGGGGACGGTTGCTGAATGAAGGACGCGAACAATTCAGTGCGTGGTGGTTGGTTATTTTTCCTGGCTTCTTTATCTTTTTAACGGTAACGACATTCAACCTTATCGGGGAGGGAATTCAGGATGCGATGAACTCGAAACATCGTTCTTGATTTATCAATTCAATAAAATTAATATCAAAAAGAAAGCCCCCGAACTATTTATTCGGGGGCTTTGTTTAAGGGATAAAAAACTATTTCAGGTAGATAGGAATCGGTGCTGAAAGAGGTCCTGCTCCAATTCTGTTGAAACCATAAGCTTGAAGAAATAAATCGGTACGACGAGGAATTCCTGTCATATCCGTTTTGCGATGTGTATCACCTTTGAGGACTTTC